>JBLHKG010000011.1:0-11735 GCA_047619835.1 Alphaproteobacteria bacterium | reverse complement strand
CGATGGGACATCCGTTTGGGACCGGTCGTACGATGGGTGACACGGGAATTATAGCCGTTGCGCCGGCGTCTTTCGAAACGACTCTGTTGATGGCGCCCTCGATTTTGGCCAATAAGAATCTCAAGACCGCCCTTGCTGCTGCTACGGCTTCTGGCGATCGAAATGCCGGGGTCGCCCTGGCAACCGTTTATTCGAGGCTCCTCGATGGTAAATTGAGCCTAGATGACGCGCTGAATTTGCCGCGCTATGCCCCGGGCGTCTCTACCGGGCAGATTCTTCTGGAAAAACGGGCTCCTCAGCCGTTACGCGCCGAACTAGCCGCTGGTGGACGGACAATCATCGATGTGCCGACAATCGGGCTGGTTAATATTATGTATTGCCCGGTCGGTATACTCGATCGACCGGAAGACTGCGCGGTGCGGACCGATAATCGCGGCTATGGCCACGCCATAAACGCGGAGTTCTGATCGAATGGTGCTCAAGGCGTCCCGGCGCGGTCAGATCCCGCCCTTTATCGTTATGGATGTTCTGCGTGAGGCCAATCGCCGCCAAGCGGCCGGGAAGGATATTATTCACCTGGAACTCGGCCAGCCTCAAACAGGTGCGCCACGCGCCGTCATTGCTGCCGCCCGTCGGGCGCTCGACAGCGATACGCTGGGTTATACCGAGGCCTTCGGACTGATGTCATTGCGTCGGCGGATCGCCGAGCATTATGCGGCGACCCAAAAAATCAGTGTTGCGCCGGATAACATTGTGATCACGACCGGATCGTCCGCCGGATTTGTCCTCGGCTTCACCGCCGCCTTCGATGCAGGCGATCGCGTTGCCCTCGCTGCTCCTGGGTATCCGGGATATCGCAATATTTTACTGGCCCAGGATATTGAACCCGTCGCTGTGCCGACCGGACCTGAGACCCGGTTCCAGCCGACGCCGTCTTTGCTCGACAAGATTGATGGTCAACTTGACGGATTGATCGTTGCCAGCCCGTCCAACCCCGCCGGGACCATGCTGGGGGAGGCGGAAATGCGGGGGCTGGTCGAGTATTGTCGGGACCGTGGGATCAGGCTGATTTCCGATGAAATATATCATGGTATTACCTATTCTCAGGATGGGGTCAGCGCGCTGCGGTATGGTCGGGATGCCATCGTGGTCAACAGCTTTTCCAAATATTTTTCGATGACCGGCTGGCGGATCGGCTGGATGATCGTGCCGGACGATCTCTTGCGCAGCGTCGAATGCCTGGCGCAAAACCTCTATATTTCAGCCCCTACGTTGGGTCAGATCGCTGCAGAGGCCGTCTTTGACTGCACTGAAGAGCTTGACGCCAACGTTGCCCGTTATGCGACCAACCGTGGCATACTGCTGGACGGACTGCCCGCAGCAGGGTTTGATCGGTTGGCACCTGTGGATGGTGCGTTCTACATCTACGCAGATGTGTCGCGGCTCGCCAATGACAGTGAGGCATTTTGTCGCCGCATGCTTGACGAAACCGGCATCGCTACCACGCCGGGTATCGATTTCGATGCCGATCGGGGAAACACCTATATCCGCTTTTCGTTTTCCGGTGCGACAGACAAAATTATCGAAGCGGTTCGGCGGCTGCACGCGTGGAATACGGCCCCCGGCTGATCCTCCTGTTTACCGAGCGGTTGTTGCCGGGCTCGACAGGGCGTCTCGTCCAGGGACACGACGCCACGAACATCAATCCATCATACGTTTCCACCAGCCGCGCCGCTGCGGAGACGATCCGTCTTCTTTTGACGATTCAGCCGGAACTTCAACCGCTTGAGGTGTTGTGTCCTTGTCGGTCGTAGTTGCGATCACCGCATCGCCATTTCTGCTGGTCGTTTCTTCAGGTCCCGGGCCTTCGGCCGGTTCCTCAGATCCGTTGGCGTGGGGCTCAACATTTGCTTCCGCGACTTCCTGTGTCGCTGTGGCATCGCCGGTTGTTGCCGGATCTGCGGCACCATCGCTCTCAGCGTTGTTTGAGTCGATCGCTGGTGCGTCGGAATCTTCTTGAGCCGATTTCTGACTCCGCCGTCTTCCACCGCGGCGGCCGCGCCGTCGCCGTTTTGGATTTTCCTCATCACCAGTTTCGCCGTCCGGGGTTTCTGCCGGCCGTATCTCCGTGGGCTGCTCACCAGACGCGCTGGGGTCCGAGCCGGCATCTGCCGCTCGCGGCTCTGCGTCGCCGACAATAGCGGTTTCGGAATCGTCGCCAGCGGATTCCTTCCGCCGCCGCCGCCGGGGACGACGTTTGCGAGCCGGGCTCTTACCGTTCTGCGGCTCGGCATCGCTGGCATCGTCGGTGTTGCTGGCTTCGTCGGTGTCGCTGGCTTCGTCGGTGTCGCTGGCATCGTCGCTTCTGACGCTGCCGGTATTGTTGGCAGGCGTCGTCGCTACAGCCTCGGGTTCATTATTGACATTTTGACGACCCTTGACGTGATCGAGCTTCGCTTCGTTCATCGAAATCTGGTCATCGCCGATGATTTGAACGGAAAATCCACAACGCGTTTCGATCGCGATCAGCGCGGCTCGCTTTTGATTCAGAATGTAAAGAGCAACCGCCGTAGGAACGGTTACCAAGACCTCACTACTGCGATCGCGAATACCTTCCTCCTCAATCATGCGCATGACCCGTACAGCCATCGATTCAATTGAGCGGACGTTACCGGTCCCGCCGCAATGCGTGCAAACGTTGCTGCTCGTTTCGATCAGGCTGGGCCGCAGGCGCTGGCGCGACAGTTCAAGCAGCCCAAACGAGCTGATTCGTCCAAGCTGCATCCGCGCGCGGTCGTTCTTTACCGCTTCCTTGAAGCGCTTTTCCACTGCCCGCTGATTGCGTGATTCATCCATGTCGATAAAATCGATTACAATCAGGCCGGCAAGATCTCGAAGCCGGAGTTGGAGAGCAACCTCGCTTGCCGCTTCAAGATTTGTTTTAACAGCGGTCTCTTCGATATTGCGTTCCTTGGTCGACCGACCGGAGTTGACGTCGATGGCGACCAGCGCTTCGGTCTGGTCGATCACGATGTAACCGCCGGATTTGAGCTGCACAACCGGGCTATGCATCGCTTCCAGCAGGCTTTCCACCTGATATCGGTGAAACAGGGGAATCGCGTCATCCCGATAGGGCTGTACGCGTTTCGCGTGACTCGGCATCATCATCCGCATGACTTTTTTGGCGGCCTGATAGGCGTCGTTGCCCTCGACGAGGACCTCCTCGATTTCGCGTGAATAGAGATCCCGGATTGTGCGTTTGATCAGGTCGCCTTCTTCGTGGACAAGCGCAGGGGCTGCTGAGTTGAGAGTTAATTCGCGAATTTCTTCCCACAGCCGCATGAGGTAGTCGAAGTCACGTTTGATCTCGGACTTGTTCCGCTCCATGCCGGCGGTTCTCATGATGACGCCCATGCCTTCGGGCACTTCCAGACTTTTCAGAAGGTCACGCAATCTGCGTCGATCAGTCGTGCTGGTGATCTTGCGCGATACGCCGCCGCCACTGCGCGACGTATTCGGCATCAGTACACAATAGCGACCGGCGAGCGACAGATAGCTTGTCAACGCGGCGCCTTTGTTGCCGCGCTCTTCCTTGACGACCTGAACAAGCAGTATCTGGCGGCGCTTGATCACCTCCTGAATCTTGTAGCGCTTCATCGGATTATCGCGGCGGTCACCGCGTCGTCCGCGACCGGCTTTACCTGATTTAGCCTCCGATTTGGTTTCTTCGCCATCGGTGGGAGTGCTTGTCTCCCCTTCGGCTAGCGGCGCGTCGCCATCTGCGCTGGCAGCCTGTTTTTCGTTTTCGTCATCGAGTCCAGTGTGGTCAGCATCTGTCTCTGCCCCGGACTCTTCTTCCTCGGAAGGCTCTTCTCCGTCAGACGTAACAGCCTCTTCCACGTCAGAGACATTTTCGTCGTTGTCGTCTGCGTCTGCGTTGTCGTCTGCGTCTGCGTCTGCGTTGTCGTCTGTGTCGTCGCTGTCGTCTGCGTCGTCGTCATCTCTTTCCATAGCAGAGGCTTCTAGGGCATCTGCCTCGTCCCGCTCATCCGCTTCATCGTCGTCATCAACATCGGTCAGATCGCCGTCGATCGAGTCGATATGGGCATGGGCGGCGACGGCGTTTTCCTCGAACAGGGCGACGTCGCGCTTTAAGGCTTCTCGGTCTTCCATCGGGATCTGATAATAATCCGGGTGGATTTCACTGAACGCCAGAAAGCCGTGTCGATTTCCGCCGAAATCGACGAATGCCGCTTGGAGGGAGGGTTCCACCCTCATCACCTTGGCGAGATAGATATTGCCCTTGAGTTGGGACTTGGTCGCCGACTCAATGTCGTATTCTTCGAGCCGATTACCATCGGCAATAACGACGCGGACTTCCTCAGGATGAGTCCCGTCGATCAGCATACGCTTGTTCATGTAACGCTTCGCTCCACGGATACACCGGACACCCGTGCGAATGGTGGGTGGGGCGTATCACATATTCGGCGAAGTCCGCGACATCCGGCGTCGACCTGCGAAATCCTCTAAGTATCTGTTCCGGAATACGGAACCTCCCGGTATTACGTGCCGGGCTGCAGGGTCGCTCGAAACTGTCTGTGCGGACTTCGGGTTAATCCCAAAAACCGTGGAGACAAAGCGCAGGATGTCGGGTCGTAACCAATTTAGGTCGTTTCGCCCGGACCCCGCGCTCCTACAACAAGATTTTTGTGTAGATGCCCACGGCTATTCGCAACGTCGATAGAATACCCCTACGTTGGCAAATCTACAACTTGATTGTTTAACGGTGGGCTGCGTCCATAGGCGCCAGTTCGTAGCTGCAGCAAAACTTGATCAGACACAGTGATTTGGACTATATCTGGGTACCCGTTGAGGATGAGCCACAATATGTGCGGAATCATGCGTAGGTTCGCCAATTTGGCGGCAGGGGGGCTTTGGCTTCTCTGTCTTGCCACGCCGGTCGTTGCGGCGCCTGTGGTCGACGCCGTGCGGATCGGCGATTACCAGACCCGCTCCCGGTTTGTTGTTGATCTCAGCGGCCCGGTGTCGTTCAAAGTCTTTACCCTGGCTGATCCCTATCGCGTGGTGATCGATCTGCCGGAAGTGGTGTGGCGCATCAAGCCGAAGGATATGCCGCGAGGCGAGCGCATCACGGGGTATCGATTAGGTCTGTATCAGCCGGGTAAATCTCGCATCGTGATGGATGTCGCCAAACCTATAAAAATAGAGAAGGCATTTCTGCTTGGTCCGAGCGGCGCCTACGGTCACCGGCTGGTCATCGATCTCGCGGATATCACGCCGGAGGCCTTTCTTCGGACGAATCGCCGACCGGTCGCTGCGCCCGCGCAATCGTCCCGCCGCAACAAGTCGGCGAGCGTCCGGCCACCGCAGCCGCCATGGAAAGCTAAAAAGCTCCGTAACCTAAAACCGTTAATTGCAATCGATCCCGGCCATGGTGGTGTTGACCCCGGTGCGCGAGGGGTCCGCGGAAGTTGGGAGAAGACGATTACCCTCAGCCAGGCGCGGGAACTTCGGCGCCAGTTGATCGCAAGCGGACGGTATCGCGTTATTCTGACGCGCGGTCGGGATATCTTTGTCCGGCTCCGCGAGCGAATTGCCATTGCTCAGCGTGCGGAAGCCGATGTGTTCATTTCCCTGCACGCAGATTCGATTGCCAACCGGAAGCTACGGGGCGGGTCTGTTTATACACTCTCCGAAAAGGCGTCGGACAAGGAAGCAGAGGCGCTCGCCAGCAAGGAAAACAAGGCGGATATAATCGCCGGGGTAGATTTGTCGGATCAGAGCAAGACCGTAACCCGAATTCTGATCGATCTCAGTCAGCGCATGACGAAGAACGCCTCGGTGACCCTGGCGAAGAGTTTGATCGATAATCTTGGCTCAACGACGAAAATGCTTCGACGTACGCACCGATTTGCTGGATTTGCGGTTCTCAAGGCACCCGAAATACCATCTGTTCTGATCGAGATGGGTTACCTTTCCAACCCGACCGATGAAAAATTGCTGCGCAGCAAGGCACACCAAAAAAGGATCGCAAAGGCCATCCTTGTCGGGATCAATGCCTATATTAAACAACGATTGGCCTTTAATCGCTGATTTGTTTCGGTCAGGGATGTCGGATTGCCGGGCATTACTTGGGAAATGCCATAAATTGGCCAGATTACCGGGTATAGTCTCTATATGAAATTTGTGGCACGACTGAATACGTGCCTCGCGGCCTCCGAACAGGGGGCGGGGCGTGGGCGTGATTGTGGGGGTGGTGGATGAAACGTCTGGGCCGCATTTTAGCGGCATGTACGGTCATGCTGCTGCTGGTGTCTTTACTCGGCGCCGGGGCAGCTGTTGGCATTTTCTGGCATTACGGACAGGGTCTGCCGGATTATCAGCAGCTCGCGAAATACGAGCCACCGATGGTGACGAGGGTACATGCGGGCGACGGGAGGTTGCTGGCCGAGTTCGCTAAGCAGAAACGCGTTTTCGTGCCTGTTGAGGCGATCCCAAAGCTGATCGTAAAGGCCTTTTTATCGGCGGAGGACAAGCACTTCTATGAGCATCCGGGAATCGATTTTTACGGTATCGCCCGCGCCATTATCACCAATTTATCCCGCATTGGTTCCAATCAGCGTCTGGTGGGGGCATCGACGATAACGCAGCAGGTCGCCAAGAATTTTCTTCTGACCAACGAAGTGTCGATTGATCGCAAGGTTAAGGAGGCGATTTTGGCCGTTCGAATAGAGCAAGCTCTCAGCAAAGATCGAATTCTTGAGCTCTATCTCAACGAGATATATCTCGGGTTCGGCTCCTATGGCGTGGCTGCGGCAGCGCTTAATTACTTTGACCGGCCGCTTGACGGCCTCTCAATTGCCGAAGCTGCCTATATCGCCGGGTTACCCAAGGCGCCCAATAACTACCATCCAACGCGCCGTCCGGCGGCTGCTGTCGGACGGCGGAACTATGTAGTGGGCCGAATGCTGGCCGACGGTTACATCACGGAAGAACAGGCGGACGCCGCCCGGACCGCGCCGCTTGTAATTCGCGAGCGCACCGGGGAGGCAATAGCCCAAGCGGATTATTTCGTTGAAGAAGTTCGTCGTGATCTCGTCGCGAAATACGGCGAGGGTAAGCTTTATGGCGGCGGGCTGTCGGTTCGTACGACCCTCAATCCGCAGATGCAGCGGATCGCTGATCGCGTATTGCAAAATGGCTTGATCGCCTATGACCGTCGACATGGCTGGCGAGGGCCGCTTGTGCATGGTAGCCGCGAAGAAGATTGGCGGGAGGTCCTGAAGAAAACGCCTGTTTCGCCCGGTGTCGCGTCGTCGGTGCCCAACTGGCAAAAGGCGGCGGTAATTTTTGTGTGGCCGGATCGAGCGGCGATTGGGCTGGAGGACGGTTCCGAGGGATATATTCCGCTCAACGAGCTCAAATGGGCGCGCGCCTGGATGAATGGTCAGAAACGCGGGCCGGTCATCCGGCATCCCGAGCAGGTTCTCAGTCTGCGCGACATTGTCCTCGTCGAGCGGCTTGGACCCGATAAGGACGGAAAACCTGCACCCGCCGGTGCATTCGCGTTGCGGCAGCCGCCGGAGATAGAAGGGGCTGTTGTCGCGCTTGATCCCCATACCGGGCGGGTCCTCGCCATGAGCGGTGGTTTTGCGCGGTCGAAAAGCCAATATAACCGGGTGACGCAGGCGCGCCGCCAGCCGGGCTCCGCCTTTAAGCCTTTCGTCTATCTGGCCGCGATGGACCACGGCTTTACACCATCCTCCATCGTGCTCGACGCGCCGGTCGTCGTCGATCAGGGGCCGGGTCTTAGGCGCTGGAAACCGGCAAACTATTCCAACAAATTTTATGGGCCCAGCCCCTTGCGGCTTGGCATTGAGAAGTCCCGCAATTTGATGACGGTTCGCCTGGCTCAGACCATTGGGATGGAGACCATCGTTGAATACGCCAAGCGCCTGGGTGTTGTAAAAGATATGCCCCGGATGCTGTCGATGGCGCTCGGCGCAGGGGAAACGACCCTGCTCGACATCACCACCGGGTACGCCATGCTGGTCAATGGTGGAAAGAGAATAACGCCGACGCTGATTGATCGCATTCAGGACCGTCACGGCAAGACGATTTACCGCCATGAAGGCCGGATATGTACCTATTGTGGGGAGTTGGAATGGAACGGTCAGCAAGCGCCTGAAATTCCCGATAACCGGGAAGTCGTGGCCGATCCGGTCAGCGCCTACCAGCTTGTCTCCATGCTGGAAGGTGTCGTGCAGCGCGGTACCGGGCGCCGCATTCGCGTGATCGGCAAGCCGCTTGCCGGCAAGACCGGCACCACCAATGACAGTATTGATACGTGGTTTATCGGTTTTTCCCCCGATCTCGCGGTTGGCGTATTTGCGGGGTTCGATAAGCCTCGCTCGCTTGGCCGTGGAGAAACCGGCTCTTCGGTGGCGGTGCCGATCTTTCGGGATTTCATGGCGGCAGCCCTCAAGGATCAGCCGCCGATTCCGTTTCGCGTTCCCAAGGGGGTACAGCTCATCCGGGTCGATCCAACCACCGGTCGTCGCGCGCAGCCCGGGCAAAGGCATACAATCCTTGAGGCCTTCAAGGCCGGAACCGAGCCACCTCTCGCGGTGTCCGGAAATACGTCGCCTGTCGGTGGAACGTCGCTTGGCGGCGTCAAGGGATTGTATTAGAAATTGGATTCTTCGCGCGGGCTTGGCAGCCCGGCGGCGATTGAACAGTGACAAAAGACAAAGGTGACAGGAGATGCGTGCCGAATCCCAAGCAATGGTCGATGAAATCCAGCAGTCGCTCGCGCTGCTGAGGAGGCATCTTTGACTGGGACAATGCCCTTCGCCGACTCGATGAACTGAACGCAGAGGCGGAAAACCCGGAACTCTGGTCCAATCAGGAGCGCGCTCAGAAGGTGATGCGCGAACGCACTCACCTTGAGCAGTCTACCTCCGCCGTCCAGACGATGGAGCAGGAGCTTGACGACGCGGTGACGCTGATAGAGCTGGGCGAAACCGAGGACGATCAGGATACGCTGGACGAAGCCCAGGCATCGCTTGTTGCCCTCCGCAACCAGACAGCCAAGCGGGAGCTCGAATCCCTGCTGTCTGGCGAAGTAGACAGTAATGACTGCTTTCTTGAAATCAATGCCGGCGCCGGGGGCACCGAATCTCAGGACTGGACCCAGATGCTGGCCCGCATGTATGTGCGCTGGGCTGAAGCGCATGATTACAAGGTCGAGTGGCTGGAAGAAAGCGCCGGAGAAGAGGCAGGATTGAAATCCGCGACGATCAAGATCATTGGCTTCAACGCCTATGGCTGGCTTAAGACCGAAAGCGGGGTGCACCGGCTTGTCCGTATTTCACCCTATGATTCGGCGGCGAGGCGCCATACCAGCTTTTCCAGTGTCTGGGTCTATCCGGTAATCGACGACACAATTGACGTGCAGTACGAGGAAAAAGATCTCCGGATCGATACCTATCGCGCGTCGGGCGCCGGTGGTCAGCATGTCAATAAAACCGACAGCGCCATTCGGATTACCCATATTCCGACCGGCATTGTCGTGCAGTGTCAGAACGATCGTTCACAACATCGCAATCGGGCGGCGGCCTTCGATATGCTGCGCGCGCGGCTGTATGAGCGCGAGTTACAGTTGCGTGAAGAAGCCGCGCAGGCCGAGCATGACGCCAAGACCGACATCGGCTGGGGCCATCAGATCCGTTCCTATGTGCTACAGCCCTATCAAATGGTGAAAGATCTGCGGACCGATGTTGAGACCAGCAATACCCAGGCGGTTCTCGATGGAGATCTTGACCAGTTTATGGCTGCATCGCTGGCCCAGCGGGTCGCAGGCAGTGGCCTTGAAACCGAAAAGGAGGGCGCGAAGTGATTGTCCAGACCGCTATCGACGAAAAGCTGCGGACGGCATTTTCGCCCGCCTATCTCACGGTTCTCAATGAAAGCCATATGCATAGTGTTCCGGCAAATTCGGAAACGCATTTCAAGGTCGTGGTTGTCTCGGATGTGTTTGAAGGCCAGCGCCTGATTGCGCGGCATCAGGCCGTAAACGCCACGCTTGCCGACGAGCTGGCCGGCCCTGTTCATGCGCTGTCAATTCAGGCCCATACACCGGAGGAATGGCTGAAACGCGGCGGCGCTATTCTTGAATCGCCCGATTGCCATGGCGGCAGCAAGATAGAGGCTGCGTCCTGATCGCTACCCGGCGACCTCAACTCCGTAAATAGGCCTCGGCGAGGTCCGACGCCCACGGCGCGGCTACGGCGAGGCCGCCGGCATCTTCAATCGCGCGCTGGATCTGTGAAACCCGGCCGGGCGAGACGCCGCCGAGCGCGGCAACGTCCCTGAGAGGTAAGTTTGCGGCGCGGCGCAGCAGATAGGCGGTGACCGGGAAAACTTCAGGGTGATCGACGCGGTTTGTGGCATCGATCTCTCGTATTCCCGCCGCTGCGGCAACCGCTCTGATGATTTGATCCCGGGTCGGCCTCAGAGGATCGGCCGCCGCGCTCGGAACCTGATCGAGTGATTTTCCATTGACCATCAAGGCGAGCTTGCGAAGGAAAGGCTCGCTCCCGAGATAATGACCGCCGCGTAGTTCGCGCCAGGGCGAGGGTGCGCTGATCCCCTGTTCTACATAATCCTGCCATTGCTGGTGGGGATCGTCGGTAAATTGTGAGAGCACCCAATCGGTATGGAGCCACGGCCAGGGATTTGCCGCACCGGCAAGTGGGCGGTAGCTCGACCAGCGCCAGAGATCGGCCCGGTTTGCGGCGTTCAGCCGGACCGGGTTGAGGACGATATGTCGGCTAAGTGCCAGCAGCCAGGCATCTTTTTCGATGATTTTGGTGTGATAGCGCCCTTCAAACAGATGACCACGCCTTGCATGGCGCCGACCAAACCATTGCGAATAAGTCATATTCAGCCGCGCCATTCCGCGCGCGAGGGTCGGCTCAGGGGTCTCAATCAGCAAATGGTAGTGGTCCTCGAGCAGGCAGAATCCGTGACAGAGCCAGCGCTGCTGCGCAATTTCATGTCCCAGTAGTTCGGTAAAGCGCTGGCCATCCTCGACATCGGTGAAGATTTGCTGGTCGGCATTACCGCGCGCGGTGACGTAATACACCGCGCCGGGAAATTCGAGGCGAAGCGGGCGTGACATGCGAAAATTATAACCGAATCAAGGAAAAACTGATATAGTGTTGACCCTATTTTGGGGTGTCAGCTATTTAGCGATGGGGCTCGGTCGTGGTCGCGTCAATCGATGGAAAGCGGTTCGTAAAAGCCCGGTTCCAGACCGGCGGCCTTCCGGGCTTCCCGGTTAAACGGTGGTTTGAGCCGCCCCCGAAAATAACGACGTACCAGACGATGGTAGGTTTCGGTCGGATCCAGCGCTTGTTCATGGCACATCCAGGTGAACCAACGCTGCCCTGCCGCCACGTGCCCGATTTCATCTTTGTAAATCCGCTGCAGGATTGCAACGCTCTGCTTATCGCCGGCGGCTTCGAGGTTTTTGATCATCACGGGGGTTACGTCGAGTCCGCGAGCCTCCAGCACCAGAGGCACAATCGCCAGCCGGGCCAGTAAATCATGTCTTGTTTCGATGGCGGCTTCCCATAATCCATCATGGGCGGGCAACGCGCCGTAGCTACTGCCAAGCGAACAAAGACGTTCGGATATCAGTGTGAAATGGA
>JBLHKG010000010.1:0-11803 GCA_047619835.1 Alphaproteobacteria bacterium | reverse complement strand
CTTCCATCGAGTTTTTCATTTCGGCGCGGCGCGGCGGCGAAACCTTTCTGTCTTCAGTCCGTACCGGACCCGATGGCAGATGATCAATGCACTGTTTCATGATGGAAAGGGACTGCCGGATCTCTTCGATCCGCACAAGGTAGCGATCGTAACAATCGCCGTTTTTGCCGACGGGAATATCGAAGTCCATCCGCCCATAGACATCATAAGGCTGGGCCTTGCGGAGATCCCAGGCTACGCCTGAGCCCCGTAGCATCGGACCCGAAAAACCCCAATCCATCGCCTGCTCGGCGGTCGCAACTCCGATATCGACGGTGCGCTGCCTGAAGATTCGGTTCTCGGTCAACAGATTTTCGACATCATCGAGCATCTTCGGAAAACGTTCGATGAAGGCCTCAATGTCAGCCGTCAAACCTGCAGGCATGTCGCGATGCACTCCACCCGGGCGAAAATACGCCGAGTGAAGCCTCGCGCCGGAAACCCGTTCATAGAACTCCATCAGGACTTCGCGTTCCTCAAACCACCAGAGCAAGGGCGTCATCGCCCCAACATCGAGCGCGAAGGCGGAAATGTTCAGCAAATGGTTCAGGATTCGCGATATCTCGGAAAACAGCACTCGAATATATTGCCCCCGCAGCGGAACATCGATGCCCAGCAGCTTCTCCGTCGCGAGCGCGAAGGCGTGTTCCTGGCACATCGGCGACACGTAATCGAGCCGGTCGAAATAAGGCACTGCCTGCAGGAAGGTTTTATGTTCAATCAACTTTTCGGTACCGCGGTGCAGCAACCCGATATGGGGATCCGCGCGCTCGACGATTTCACCATCCATTTCGAGGACCAGACGAAGAACCCCATGAGCCGCAGGATGCTGCGGCCCAAAATTTATCGTCATGTTCTTGATTTCGGTAACAGCCATTAATTGCCGCCCCCGGGGCCTTTGTCGGCTTTTTCATCGCCCGGCAGGATGTACTCGGCGCCTTCCCATGGGCTCATGAAATCGAAGCTCCGGAATGCCTGTGTCAGCTTGACCGGCTCATAGACCACACGCTTTTGTGCTTCGTCATAGCGGACTTCGACATGGCCGGTGAGAGGAAAATCCTTGCGCATGGGATGCCCCTCAAACCCGTAATCGGTGAGAATACGGCGTAAATCAGGGTGATCGGAGAACATCACACCATAGAGGTCCCAAACCTCCCGCTCATACCAGTTCGCCGAACTAAAAACCCCCACGATGGAAGGGACGAGATCGTCTTCGGTCGCGCGAACCTTGATTCGGACGCGCTGGTTAAACCGCATGCTGAGCAGATTGTAGACAATATCGAACCGCTCGATCCGCTCGGGATAGTCAACGCCGCAGATATCGATCAGCACCTTGAAAAGGCTGTTCGAATCATCCCGCAGAAAGGTCATCAGACGGACCAGCCCTGCCCGTGTAGACACGAGAATAAGCTCGTCACGATCCTGCAGGATTTCAGTCACCGCCTGGGGCAGCGCCGACTGAATATATTCTCCGAGATCCTGAAGCGTCTGGTTCATGGAAGCAAATGCTGGAGCGATGGAAAGGACAAATTATCGAGCGATCGTACTGGTACGACGGATTTTCTTCTGCAACTGCAAAATTCCGTAAAGCAACGCTTCAGCCGTCGGCGGACATCCAGGCACATAAATATCAACCGGAACAATCCGATCGCACCCACGCACAACGGAATAGGAATAATGGTAATATCCCCCGCCGTTTGCGCAGGACCCCATCGAGATGACCCATCGGGGCTCGGCCATCTGGTCATAAACCTTGCGCAGCGCCGGGGCCATTTTGTTGGTCAGGGTGCCGGCGACGATCATCACGTCGGACTGGCGGGGACTTGGTCTGAAGACGATGCCAAACCTGTCGAGGTCGTAACGGCTCGCCGCTGTGTGCATCATTTCGACTGCACAGCATGCCAGCCCAAAGGTCATCGGCCAGAGGGAGCCCGACTGGGCCCAGCTCACGACCTTGTCGAGCTGCGCGACGACGAATCCCTTATCGGCAATCTCGTCTGTTACACGGGACAGAATGGCGTCCTGCTCCGCGCCGGGGGCAAGCGGCAGATTTGGTGCATTCACTCCCATTCAAGCGCGCCCTTCTTCCACTCGTAAATAAAGCCAATCGTCAGAATACCGAGGAATATCATCATCGACCAAAATCCAAGCATTCCAATCGATCTGAGCGAAATGGCCCAGGGAAACAGGAAAGCCACCTCAAGGTCGAATATAATGAACAGGATCGCTACCAGATAAAACCTGACATCGAACTGCCGACGCGCATCGTTAAAAGGCGGAAAACCGCATTCATAGGGAGAAACCTTTTCAACATCCGGCTTCTGGCGGGCAACGATATAGGACGAAATGACGATGACGAGCGCGAGGCCCGTCGCAATCGCCAGAAAAATCAGGATGGGAAGGTACTCTCTGAGTAGTCCGTCCATCGTGTTCGCCAGAAACCCTTTCCTCCGAAGGACGCTATTACGCGCCGTCCAGCTCCTAATTATTTCCTTAGTGAATAACGCCGATGATTAACAGGGCGTTAAACCGGTGTCCTTTTAGCAGCACCTACCCGGCGTGCCGAGGCTTTATAAGGTTAATGGGTTAAGATTTCAAAGCCTTTAGACAGGAGATTTTTCTGGTCCTTTGCGTGCTAGATAGCAGATTTGACCGACGCAACAACGCTCCATACATTTATCGCCGTCATAACGAACGTTTCACCATAGCGGAGGTATCCATGACGGGCACAAGCGACCCAGTATTTCTTCACGATAATTTTCTTGAGTGGTGCGGCAATCAGGGTGTCCCCGTGATCGAGGATTTCGGCATGAACCTTATGCAGGCCAAGCTGGAACCATGGGATTTCTATGGCATGGATGGGGCAATCTGCCTGCTCAAGGGCCGCGACGATTTCAATTCGATTTTCTGCTTCGAGCTGAAACCCGGAAGCCATTCGCGACCGATGCGCCATATCTACGAGGAGGTCGTCTATGTCCTTGAGGGCTACGGATCGACGACGGTTGAAACCCCTGACGGCCAGAAACACAGTTTTGAATGGGGTCGGAACTCGCTTTTTTCAGTGCCGATCAATACCAAATACCAGCATTTCAACGGATCCGGCCAGGAACCCGCCCGATTCGTTTCCGTCCATAATTTGTCATTTTTGATGAATATGTTCCGGAACGAGGAATTTATCTTCAACAATCCGATAAGTTTCCCGGAGCGCCTCGGTCCAAACGGCTATTTCACCGGGGACGGCCAGATGATCGAGCTACGACCCGGTCGTCATCAGTGGGAAACCAATTTCGTCCCCGACATCATGAATTTCGAGCTCAAGGGCTGGGCCGCCCGCGGCAAGGGATCCTCCAGCCTGCGCTGGATTCTGTCGGACGGTACCCTCGGCTGCCATACATCACAGATTGTGCCGGGCACGTATAAGAAAGCGCATCGCCACGAATGCGGCACCAACGTCATTACCATAGACGGCACGGGCTATTCCCTGCTGTGGAACGAAGGCGACGAAGATTACTTCCGAATTGACTGGGATCACGGTGTGGTCGTGACGCCGCCCGAACAGATGTTCCACCAGCATTTCAATACCGGCGACACCCCGTCGCGCTATCTCGCCGTTCAGTTCGGCACGGTGCGCTATCCCATCCGCCAGGTTAAAAAAGACACTTGGGGCGGCCGGGTCGATCAATCGGTCGAAGACGGCGGCGCTCAGCTCGAATACGAGAATCAGACGCCCGACATACACAGGATGTGGCTCGAAGAGATGGACCGGAACGGCGTTCCGTCAGAAATGGGTGAAATTTTTGACGAAGGGAAGATCAGGGCAGGACAGTGAGGAAATGGCGGGAGTGACGGGACTCGAACCCGCGACCTCTGGCGTGACAGGCCAGCGCTCTAACCAGCTGAGCTACACCCCCGCAGTACCTAACCTATTGATCAGGATGTTCTTTTCCACGAACGATCAAATATCGATTTGATTTTTTCCCGAGGAAGAACGGGCACTATTTCCCATAGTTTCCCGTTATGTACAAGGCCAAAGTCAGACTATTTATTCGGCTTCCCTGTGGGACTGGCCGAGAGAAGTTTTGAGGATGCGCGCTAGCCGCGCTCCGGCCCCTTGGCAACCGGCCGCGCGGGATCGCCCGTCCACGCCGACCAGGAACCAACATAGAGTGGCGCTTCCAGTCCGGCGGCATAAATGCCCGCCAGTTCAAAAGCAGCGGCATTGCCGCTGCCGCAATAGACTCCCGTTGGCTGCGTGCCGTCGGCACCGAGCCCAGCAAACAGGGCGCGAAGCTCTTCAGTCGATTTAAAACAGCCGTCAGGGCCAAGGGAATTTGACGCCGCCGCGCAGATCGCGCCGGGGATATGACCGGTGGCCGGCTTGTCGGCCGAGCCCTCATAGGCCGTTTTGCCGCGCGCATCGAGCAAAGCGCCGTGGCGGGCGATCTCGGCCGCTTCATCGGCTTCGATCACCGGCAAGCACCCCGGCTTGACCGTGAATCCGCCCGCCCCTGCGGGATGAACCGGCTGCGCCGCAGTTTCGTGCTCCGCAGCCTGCCAGGCCGCCAAGCCGCCATCCAGAAGCCGGACATTGGCATGACCGGCCCAGCGCAACGTCCACCATGCACGCCCGGCTTGCGCGCCCGAGGCATTGTCATAAACGACGACGAGGGATTCAGCATCGATGCCCCAGCGGCGCAGTATTTCCTGCAGCTCGTCCGTACCGGGAAGGGGGCGACGACCGCCCCGTTTTGTCGCCGGACCAGAAAATTCCGACGCCAGGGAAACGGCGATGGCTCCCGGAATGACAGCCCGCTCCAGCGGCGCCGCTTCCAGATCATCACTGATATCGAGGATGACAAGCGCCGCCTTACCTGAAATTCGGGCGGCCAACTCATCAACAGTAATGAGAACGCTGGAACGCGAATCACTCATAGCGACCTCACACCGTCATGGTGCAGCGGTAAAGAAGGCGCGTTGCGCCGCCGTCGTAATCCTTGACCGCCCGGTGCTGAACGACCCGGTTATCCCAGACCGCCAGCGCGCCCTGTTCCCATTCGAAGCGACAGGTCGCCTCAGGCGACTTGATGATGTCAAACAGGATGCCGAGGATGTTCTGGCTGTGAACGCGGCTGACGCCCTTGATGTAGCAAACGTAAGATTCGTTGATCGCCACCCATTTCCGACCGGTGACCGGATGCGTACGAATCAGCGGCATTTCAAAGGGCGGCATGCGCAGACGGGCCTGGGCCGCCTCCTCCGGATCGAGATAGCGGTCGGTAATGTGGCCGGTCGCGTCGGGCGACTGGATGACCATCAGCGAATCCAGATATTGCGCGAACAGCGGATCGAGGGATTCGTAAACCCAGGTCGCGTTCGCATACATCGTATCGCCGCCATTCTTCGGAATGGCCTTGCCAAACAGGGCGGTGAAGGCGGGAGCGTCGGCGCGGAAGCCGCCGTCGGCATGCCAGACATGATTGCGCAGATGTGCGTCCTTGGCGGCGCTGATGACGGTCGCATCGGGATTGTCCGGCGCACGGGGCGTATGCGGCCCGGCATAGTCAAAAAATTCGCCGAGGAAGCCACCAAACTTCGTGAAATTCTCTGCCGTCACAGTGCCCGGTTCGAAGACCACGAGGCCGCGGTTGTGCAACAGGTCGCGCATGGCGGACCTAAAATTATCGGAAATCGAATGACCGTCGAACCGGTAACCCGAAATATAGGACCCGACGGACGCCTTGATCGGGGAAATGCTGGCGCCATCCAGCGCGGCCACATTGTCGGAAGCCAGTTGAATGGCCGGATTTGCGGAAATCATGCAACGAAACCCTCTTACTACAAAATATACTGTGGCGTTCTAGTGCAAAAACGGCGGCCATTCAATTACAACGCAGGCCCCTTCAAAGATGGCCTACGAAGGGGTACGCGCCGGCGTGACAGATAGCGACCTCAGTCGTTCCCGCCAGAAACCATCATCTTGCCGCGTTTTTGCAGCGCGATCTTGTCCACTTTCCCCGTGGCGCCGCGGGGGAGTTCCGGCAAAAACTGTATAAATCGGGGGTATTTATATGCGAGACGCTCCCGGCAATAGGCCATCAGCGAGTCCTCGGACAGCGCGGCATCTCCCTGCAAAACAACGAAGGCGGCTATTTCCTCGCCCATTTCCCGGCTTGGAATGCCGATCACGGCTGCATCGGACACGTCGGGATGCTCCGTGAGGACCGCTTCAACCTCGCCCGGCACGATGGTATAACCGCCCCGCAGGATAATATCCTTCTTGCGCCCGACCAGATGAACCAGCCCCTCGGGGCTGATCACGGCGAGATCTCCTGTCTTGAACCAGCCATCTTCGAGCACGGCGTCGGTCTCATCCGGCCTGCCGACATATTCGGTCATACAGGCCGGTGTCCGAATCCACAGCTCTCCCGATTCGCCCTCTGGCGGAGGCGCGCCGTCGTCACCAACCGTTTTCAACTCGACCCCCGGCAGGGCCCGTCCGATGGCCTCAGGAACTTCTGGCAGATTATCCGGCGCATAGGAAATCGGGCGAAACAGCTCGCTCATCCCGTAACCACGGACGATCCGCGTATCCGTCACCGTCTTCCATCCTTCTGCTATATCCCACGGGCATGGCGCGGCACCAGTCATCGCATATCGCAGGCTCGACAGATCGGCGTCGGCGAGGGCCCCTGAATCAAGAATGCGCCGAAACATCGTCGCGACGCCGGGCAGGATCGTTACCCGGTGCCGCGCGATCTCCTTCAAAACCTCACCAACATCGAAACGCGGCACCAGCACTGAACTTGCTCCGGCCAGCAAAGGCGACAGGATCGTACCGAACAGGCCGTAGGAATGGCCCAGCGGCAGGACGGACAGAACCACGTCGTCGGGCGTAATCATCAATGCGCCCTCCATCCAGATGTCGAGCCCGGCGCCGACCGCGCGGTGCGACAGCACGACGCCCTTGGGAACGCCTGTACTCCCCGAGGTGAAGAGGATGATCGCCGGGTCTTCCGCCACTACCGCAGCGGCTTCAAATACCTGCTCGCGGCCCGACAGCCCCGTTACAACATGATCGGGCGAAAGCTGACCGATAATCTGCTTCCGCTCATCCTCCGTCAGCCTTGGGTTCAACGGCGCCACCGTACAGCCCGCCAGCAATCCGCCGATCAGGCCAATGACGGTCTCCAGCGGGTCCTCACAAGCGATGACGATAGTGGCTCCCTTACCGAGCTTCAGATCGGCAAGGTCATGCGCCATGCCGCCGCTGCGCGCATCGAGGGCCGCCCCGCTCAGCGCCTCGTTATCCCGCGTCAGGACGATCTTCGACGCGTTGCCGGCAACGGCCTGTTGCAGGCGGGCGGCGATGTTCATCAGGACAGGATCTTCTTCACGTCGATACGGTCCCAGACGTCCTGATCGAAACGATGGCGCGGCGTGAAATCCTTGAGCAGCGGCTTGGCGGTCGCATCGACGCCCCATTTGGACGTGAACCCGTCGTCGCCTGCGGTCGAAGGATCGAGGTCCGAGCCGCGCGCGCCGCTGATGATCACCACATCGCGGTCCGGCTGGCAGCGCGTTGCGATGGCCCAGTTGACCTGACGCTCGTCAAAGATATCGACATCCTGATCCACCACGACGACGCGCTTGATATAGAGATCGGCGCCGAGGACAGCCATGATGGCATTCTTGCCCTGCCCCTTCAGACGCTGCTCGATCGACACATAGCAGGTGAACGGGCTCGGCACCCGCACCGCCTTGACCGACGGCACCATAGAGCGCACCGCGCGATAGAGATTGGCCTCCATCGGAATGGTCGACAGCAGCATGTGATCGAGATGCCCGACGCACATGTCGTAGAACACCGCTTCCTTGCGATGGGTGATCGCCTTGACCTTGAGCACCTCGCGCTCACGAGCGCCGAGACTGTAACCGGTGAACTCACCGAACGGTCCTTCGTTGACCGTCTCGCCCGGAAGGATTTCGCCTTCGAGGATCATCTCGGCATGGGCAGGCACCAGCAGATCGACGGTTTCGCAGCGCACCATCTCCAGGGGCTCGCCGAACAGGCCGCCCATGATGGCGACCTCATCCTCATCTATCGAGCCGATGGCGAGACAGCCAAGCGCAATAACGGGATGCACGCCGATGGCAAACGCCACCGGCAGGGCTTCTCCGCGCGCCTGCGCAACCTGATGGAATTCCCATAGATGCTTGCCCAGCGTCAGATGGATCGAGGTGGTGTCCTTTCCCGTGATCATCAGCCGGTTATAGGCACAGTTATAGATCCCGGTATCGGGGTCCTTCGCAAAGGAAATCGCCGCCGTGATATAGGGCCCGCCATCGTCGCCATGATGCTCGATCTGCGGCAGCGCCCGCATATCGACATCGGCGCCCTTGAGAATCACATCCTTGCACGGGCCGGTATTGATTTCCTTCGGCGGGATCGGATTTTCCATCGCCGACAGGAACTTCTTCTGCATGTCGCGCGGCGCGCAGCCAAGCGCCAGCGCCAGCCGGTTGCGGCTGGCATGCAGATTGGTCATCACCTTGAAATCGGTGCCCTTGACGTTATCGAACTGGAACACCGGCCGCTTGCGGGCTTCCTGCTCGGTCTTGACCACCGTTGCCGTGATTTCATGGGCGGGGTCAACCTCATAGGGAACAGTCACGAATTCGTCCGGCCGCTCCGCCTTGATCCTGTCGATAAATGATTGAAAATCCTGCGCCATCGGGCCTGCCATCTCCGTGTTGAAATCGACGATGTCAGGGATCGACACCGCGCCGACAAGATAGTCAATTTTGTTGGCTAATCAACAATTGAGCGATGTGCCCCTTCACGGACGCTTCGGGCGACGCTCCTTCGCCCAAGATGCGGTTCCGGCTGGCCTGCCACCGGAAGCCCGCTCTTGACGTTAACGGGGGCAAAGGGTGGTGGGCGGTGACGGGTTCGAACCGCCGACATCCACGGTGTAAACGTGGCGCTCTACCAGCTGAGCTAACCGCCCTGAGGGGGATGTAGGGTATGAAGCTTCCTATAGCAGGGCGCCGCAAAAAATGAACCAAAAAAAACCGGCCCCCTTGCGGCGACCGGTTTTCTTTAGTGACAGGAAGCGTGATTAGTTCACTGCGTCCTTGAGGCCTTTGCCGGCGCGGAATTTCGGCTGGTTCGAGGCCGGGATCTGAATTTTTTCCCCGGTCCGCGGGTTGCGGCCTTCAGATGCGCGACGCTGGGTCACGGTGAAAGTGCCGAAGCCGACCAGGCGAACTTCGTTGCCGCCTTTCAGCGACGAGGTGATGGAATCGAATACCGCATCGACCGCTTTGGTTGAATCCGCTTTCGATAATCCTGAATTAGTCGCCACGCTGGCGACGAGATCGTTCTTGTTCACAATACGCCCCCTCTCATCTGGGAAGAATGGGTGCCCTAAATATGGGCTCTTTACCCCGGACACATACAAAATACCGGGGCAAGTCGCTAGTGTAGGTGAGGCGTTTCCACCCGGTCAATCGCAGAAATGCGCGATTTCTCGCTAAAAAGCCCCGATTCGGAGGCTTATTTGCGAATCACCCCCGAAGTCTGGGACATCCGGGGGTGATTTTATTTTTTTGCCGATGGGGTTTGGAGCAACTTAATGAGTAACGACCCCACCCACATCATCGCCCTTTTCGGACGTCGCGACCGGGTCAACTTCGGTCCATTCGATCGGCACCAGCTTGCGCACCAGCGCCCGGTCGAGAACTTCGTCAACCGTCGACACGGGAACGATCTCAAGCCCGCGCTTCACATTGTCGGGGATATCGACCAGATCCTTTTCATTGTCCTTCGGGATCAACACCATCTTGATGCCGCCACGATGGGCCGCCAGCATCTTTTCCTTGAGCCCGCCAATCGGCAGAACACGTCCCCGAAGCGTGATCTCACCGGTCATGGCGATATCCTTGCGGACCGCGATACCGGTCAGCGCCGAGACAATGGAGGTGCACATCGCCACACCGGCCGAGGGACCGTCCTTGGGAGTCGCGCCCTCCGGCACATGAACATGGATATCCTTTTTCTCGAACATGGTCGGGGGAATACCGAACTCAAGTGAGCGGGAGCGAACGTAGGAGCGCGCCGCCTGCGCCGATTCCTTCATCACGTCGCCCAATGTACCGGTATGGGAAACAGCGCCCTTCCCCGGCATCACCACCGCTTCAATGCACAGCAGCTCGCCACCGACTTCGGTCCAGGCCAGACCCGTCGTAACCCCGACGAGATCGTCTTCCTCGACCATTCCGTACCGATAGCGATGCACACCGGCATATTTCTCCAGATTACGGGGCGTGACACGGATGCCCTTACCCTTCCCGGTCAGGATCTCGCGTAGCCCCTTTCGCGCCAGATTGGCGATCTCGCGCTCAAGATTACGAACGCCGGCTTCGCGCGTATAATGCCGCACCAGGTCGCGCAGCGCATCGTCGGAGATCGACCATTCGCCTTTTTTGAGGCCGTGGCTTTCAATCTGCTTGGAAATGAGATGCCGCTTGGCGATCTCAATCTTTTCGTCTTCGGTGTAACCCGGGATGCGGATGATCTCCATCCGATCCATCAGCGGTCCCGGAATCCGCAGCGTATTGGCCGTGGTCACGAACAGCACATCCGAAAGATCGTAATCGACCTCAAGATAATGGTCCTGGAACGTGTTGTTCTGTTCCGGGTCCAGCACCTCCAGCAGCGCCGACGAGGGATCGCCGCGCCAGTCATTGCCGAGCTTGTCGATCTCGTCCAGCAGGAACAGCGGATTCGACTTCTTGGCCTTCTTCATGCCCTGAATGACCTTACCCGGCATCGAGCCGATATAGGTCCGACGATGGCCGCGGATCTCCGCCTCGTCACGGACACCGCCCAGTGACAGCCGGACGAATTCGCGGCCCGTCGCCTTGGCGATCGACTTGCCGAGTGAGGTTTTACCGACGCCGGGCGGTCCAACGAGGCACAGGATGGGGCCACGGACCTTGCCAACCCGCGTCTGCACGGCGAGATATTCGAGAATGCGTTCCTTGACCTTTTCCAGCCCGTAATGGTCGGTATTCAGGATTTTTTCAGCATGGATGAGGTCCTTCTTCACCCGGCTACGCTGTTTCCAGGGAATGCAGAGCAACCAATCGAGATAGTTACGAACGACTGTCGCCTCTGCCGACATCGGGCTCATTGAGCGGAGTTTTTTGAGCTCGGCGTCGGCTTTCTCCCGGGCTTCCTTGGAGAATTTGGTGTTCTTGATCTTCTCTTCGAGTTCACCGGCCTCGTCGCGGCCGTCCTCGCTTTCACCGAGTTCCTTCTGAATGGCCTTCATCTGCTCATTCAGATAATACTCGCGCTGGGTCTTCTCCATCTGCCGTTTGACCCGGCTGCGAATGCGCTTTTCGACCTGCAGTACGCCAATTTCGGCTTCCATCAGGGCATAAGCCCGCTCAAGCCGTTCGGTGATCGTCGGCAGTTCCAGCAGATCCTGCTTCTCAGGAATTTTCAGCGCTAAATGCGATGCGACTGTGTCCGCCAGCTTGCTGGTATCATCAATTTGATTAAGGGAAACAAGAACTTCGGGAGGAATCTTCTTGTTAAGCTTTATGTACTGCTCGAACTGAGTGATCACCGAACGTCCGAGAGCATCATACTCTCGTGCATCTTCGTCGGCCTCGACCAATAACTCTGCCTGGGCCTGGAAGAACTCCGAATTCTCCGCAAAACCAGTGATCCGCGCCCGCTGTGTCCCTTCAACCA
>JBLHKG010000009.1:0-12447 GCA_047619835.1 Alphaproteobacteria bacterium | reverse complement strand
GCTGTCGCCGCTATCAAGGTCGGCATAGAGCAGGGACATATCTGAGGTGTTCAGCCGAGCCGAAAGAAAGACGAAGAAGACCAGGATGCCGACGGCAATTCCACCCATTGAGACCAGGCGGACTATCCCCAGATTTCGTAATGTCTGTGCTAATCCCTGCACGCGTATGCTACCTATTGCTACTCAAATTTCCGGATAGCGGCCAAAGCATGGTGCGATCCGGCTCAGACGAGTGACGATAGAGGCTATGCGGTGAAGAAGCCGTTAAGAGCAGGGAAGATTCTGCCGGTTAGGCGGCAGGTTTTGCCGGGATGTTCAGTTGCGCGATGGATTTCTGTAGTCCTGGATCCGGGTCGCGCGCAAACCCCTGACACCGTAGCGATCCACCAGCGCTTGCCATGACGCAAATTCTTCGACTGAAAGCGTATAGCGCCTGCATGCTTCCTCAAGCGAAATCAGTCCCGCCCTCACGGCGGCCACGACCTCGGCCTTACGCCGGACGACCCAACGCTTGGTGTTGGGCGGCGGGAGGTCGTCGAT
Organism: Alphaproteobacteria bacterium; assembly: GCA_047619835.1. Classification (GTDB taxonomy): domain Bacteria; phylum Pseudomonadota; class Alphaproteobacteria; order MPNO01; family UBA2964; genus JAYOEY01. The sequence continues at coordinate 11,907 of JBLHKG010000009.1, read as the reverse complement.
CGTGATCGGCTGACCGGCCGGTCCCATCACTGTCGCGCCGGCATCTGAGCCCGGCCTCGATGAAAATTGTGTACTCACCGGAAACCTCCGTAATCTGCAGTCTGTAGACTAGCTTAGTGCCTTTAAAAAATACCTAAGGAAGAGGGTTAAAATGGGTGTTAGGACGGGGCCGGATCGAGGGTGTCCGGCCCCTAAGTTCCTAACGGCTCATTAGCGTTTGATGCGGATCAGTTCATCCAGCATTTCATCCGCGGTCGTGATGACTTTGGTCGCCGCCGCATAGGCCCGCTGGGTAATGATCAGGTTGGTGAACTCGTCCGCAAGATCGGTTGTCGAGGCCTCAAGGGCCGATGGTACGATGGTGCCCGCGTTCGAATCGCCGGCAAAGCGCAGGAAGAAGTCGCCGGACCGTTCGGTCTGGGTAAAGGCCGTGCCGGTTCTCGTGGCCAGCCCATTCGGATTGGGAAATGTCGCTACCGGGATTTTGTAAATTTTCTGTGTTTCGCCGTTATCGAACAGGGCGGTTACGAGCCCTTCTTCATCGACGTTCACGCCGAAGAAGTTACCGTACTGGGTTCCGTCCTGGTTGATGAAGGCCACACTGTAGGTGCTCGAGAACTGGGTGACGCCGTTGGCGACGTTCTGTGTGCCGAGATTTAAGGCGATCACGCTGTCACTGGCGCCCGAATTCCAGGTGCCGATGGCGAGGGCCGGTGGTGTTGCGGCGCCATCGAATGTGGCGGGGGTGCCATCGCCATTGAATACGACGTCGATACTGTAGCCGGCGCCGCCGCCGACAGCGCCCTCGTCGATTGTACCGGCGTCGGCCGACGTAGCCGCGGCAGTCCAGGCATTGGCTGCGGTTTTGGTCCAAGTCAGAGCAACATCATGTGAGACGCCGAGGGAGTCGAACACAGTGACATTGGTCGTCTGGATGGAGCCGTTTGCCACCGAGGCCGGCAGGGTTGCCGATGCCGGTAGGTTGAGTCCGACGTCCACCCCGGTGGTCGGGCTGGCGCTGCCCGAAACGCTGCTGACCCGGATTGATTCAAGGCTGGTTGTCAGGGCAGTGTTGGGCGCTGTCGGGGTGCCGGTAATATCTGTTCGCCAGCCTTGCAGGTAGAATCCGGCGGGTGTTCGCAGATAGCCTTCCGAGTCCGCCACGAACTGCCCGGCGCGGGAATAGAACCGCGTATCCGAAGCGGTTGGCGCCTCGCTTTCGGTTCCAACGAAAAAACCCTGGCCGGAAATGGCGAGGTCGGTTGAGCTCTCAGACCCCTGCAACAGACCCTGCCGGTCAATTGAATAGACCGGCTTGGCGGCGACGCCGCCCGGTGCGTAGCTGTTGGCCGACTGGGAGGTTACCAGAGTTGAAAACGAAGAATTTGCCGTTTTGTAGCCGATGGTGTTCACGTTCGAGATATTGTCGGAAATCGTGCCGAGCGCCTGACTCTGGGCTCTAAGCCCTGATACGCCGGAGAACAGTGCACCGTATAGACTCATAATTTTACTCCTTACGCTTGATATTAATTGGTTGAAGATTTGAGGGATTTGAGGCGCAGGCAATTCGCCGCGTTAGCTCGTCGGGGTATTCTGCTCCTTAATCGACAGCACGTTGCCGATGGGGACCTTTACGCTTCCGAGCGTCAACAGCGTGCCGGAGGCGTCGCTGTCGATGCCGGTGACGCGACCGAAGGCGGTGGTTGCCAGCGTAACAAGGGCACCATCGTTGTCGTTCGCGGTTGCCGATAGTTGGTAAGTCCCCTCAGGCGCCGTGTTTCCCGCGGAATCAATGCCATTCCAGGAAAAATTATGCTTGCCGGTCGTTGTTTCGCCGGAGGTTGAAAAGACGACGTTGCCAATTTCGTCCTGCACGACCAGACGCGTGGAAGCGGCGCCTTCCTCCAGCGCATAAGTGAACTCGGCTTTGTCGTCCTTCAGCGGCGCGAATTTTCCCGCGGTTTCGACAAAGTTGCCAATATAGCCCAGCGCTGAGGTCGCCTGATTGGTGGTCTGCAGATCAATCAGGGTCTCCAGGGACTTGTTGGCTGAAATCGCCTGCTCGACTTCGCTGAACTGCACAAGTTGAGAAACGAATTCGCTCGATTCCATCGGCGATAGCGGGTCTTGATTTTGTAGTTGCGCCGTAAGCAAATTCAAAAAGGTATCGAAGTTTTCTGCCAGCTTGGCAGAGGCGACCGACGATGCGGTTTGTGGGGTCAGTCCAATTTCTGCGACGTTCATATCTGTATTCCTTCGATCAGGATGGCTTTAAACGTTGATGTCGACGCCGCTGCCGTCGACAGTGGGCGCGTATAGGGTTGGTGTTGTCTCGTCGATCCCCGAATCTGGAACGGCAAGTGAAGCGGTCCGGCGGGAATCGGTGTCATCCCCTCCCATTAAATCGGCGCCGCTATCCTTGAGGCTAAAACTCAGACTGCCTGAATCGGTGCTTAGACCCGCCTCGGCGAGGGCCCGTTCGAGCGATCGTGCATCGCGCTGCAACAGATCCAGCGTGTCAGGGCGCTCAGCCTGGATTATGGCGATGATGCGGTTGTCATGGCCGAACTCGAGTTTGACCGAGACACTGCCAAGCTCAGCTGGTTTGAGATTTACCGTCAGGCGATTTTGTCCTGCTTCACTCGCGCGGCTGATCTGCACCGCTAGCTGCTGAACGGCAGGTTGTGCTGTCGTGCGGGCGGATGTGGTTCCGGCTCCTGTCGTTATGTCGGCTGCCGCACGAAGCTCGCTACCAAAGGACGAAGCCAGCGACGTGCTCTGCGCTGTCGTCGTGGATGGTGCCGTAATCTGCGTTCCCGGTGTTGAGGAATGTTGCGTTTCGGTCCTCGGCTGGGCATTACGCGTGATTTCGGGAATAAGCGGCGCGGCGGGTTTTTCAAGGTTTGAAAGACCGGCCTGCGGTTTTTCCGACACGGCGGTGGCCGCGGTTGCGCCGGCGGTGCCGTTCGCTGGTTTGGACTCAGCCGATTGGCCCGCCTCATCCATCGCCGCGCCATCCTGTGGCAGGGCCTGCGTCACGGCGTCCTTCGCGATCTGCGGGTTTGCGGGCGCTGTGCCAGGTCGTTTTGGTACACCAGTGGTGGGTGTCGGCGGCGTGGTGGGCGGGGCTGTTTCTTGCAGTTTGGTGGCGTCGGCCCCTGATGACGGTGGAATTGCAGTCGATGGAACTGGCGGTGCAAGCCCGCCCGTAAGCTCGCCCGTGAGCCCGCCCGTAAGCCCGCCCGTGAGCCCGGTGGGAACGACAGGTTGCAGCGCGGCGGCAGATGCCGCAGCAGCCGGCGTTGGCGACCCCGAATCTGTCGATGGCGTCGTCGCGATAATCGATGCGGGTGCCGTCAGCCCTGTCTCTGGGGCGGCACTGGTGTCGGTCGCGGGAAGGGATGGGTCGTTCGCCACCAATTGAATGCTCTCGGTTTTGAACTCTAAGTCTTTCGTCGGTTGCGGCGCTTCGATCAGCGTGGTCAGCCCCGTCATCGTGATCGCGGGCGCCACGGTGTCCGGGGACGTTGCGTCTTGATCGTTGGTTTCGATCAGGCTGGCAGGGCTGGGCTCCTCTATTTCCGCGGTAAGGTCTCGATTTTGATTTGATCGGGTAGCCGCTGGTTCGCGATCGGAATCAGATATCTCGACCGGTTCTGGGCGGTCTGCGCCATCGGGTGGGTCATTCGGTTCCATATCTTCGTTCCGGAGGGCACGATCATCGCGGTCTGGCACAATGCGGTCTTCTCGACGAACCACGGGGTCGGCTCTCTCTTGTTCCGGCGTCGTCGCGTTTTTCGAGTAGCGCTCGTCGCGAAGGCTTTGCTCGAGGACACGGTTGAATTCGCCTGAATCGCGTCTCTCCGGCGGGGCAGAGATCTGTGGGGCGTTCAGTTCGGACGCGGTGGGAATTACGATGGAGGCATGCATGACGGGAACCACTCGATACTAATACTGGGACGCTACGGTGCTTGCGCGGATACTGCAGGAACAGATGCAAGAAGCGGGCCAACTTGATCCTGCGGGATTAAAAATATTTTCCTTTAATTTCAGTGGCTTTACAGAGGCCGTCTGAATTAGTCGCTGGGCTCGTCTTGTGGGCTGGAAGTTTTCGCCGGATATAGGGGCAGAAACTGCCTTGCATTTTACTTGGTCGACCAACACTGCCGTGCTGCACAGAAGCCATGAAAAGGGGCGCACCGCTATGGCGCGCCCCCGATCTAACCGGTATTCAACTAAATCCTAAATGGTGTTTTCCGGCCTGATGGCTTTCTTTTGAACGATCGCCGCTGCGACCGCTGCTGCGCCTTCAGCTTCCGCGGTTTCAACATCGGAACGGATCCGTTCGTCGAGTTCCGCCCAGGAATCCCGGATCGGTCGAAGCAGCTTGATTGACTGTTCGGCAACCCCAACGTCGTCGGCGAAATTGATTCGCGGCAGCTGGGTCATGATGTGGTTATAGAGTGCCCCCAGGCTCTCGGCGATCGCGCCGCCGAGTTCCATATCGAGTGCCAGATAAAGTTCGGAGATGACCTCGGCGGTGCGGGTGGTCGCATTGAAGCGCTCCTCGATTTTGCCTTGTTCGATAGCCTCAATGGCGGCGCCGAGGCTGGCGATGGCTTCGTCGTACATGATGACGATGAGGCGACTCGGGAAGGCCTCGTTGACTTCTTCGATGTTGTCGATATTTGCTTGCGTATACATCTGCTTATGTCCTTTTTTGGGAATGCAATATTTGTTCCTGATGGCTTACTGCAGGAGCTTCAACAGAACCTGCGGTGCCTGATTGGCCTGAGCCAGCATGGCGACGCCGGCCTGCACGAGTATCTGTTTGGACGTGAATATGCTCATCTCGGACGCGATATCGAGATCCAGCAAATTGCTTCGCGCCGCTTCGGTGTTTTCAAGCGTTGTCGCGATATTGGCGGCTGCGAATTCGAGCCGGTTCTGCGATGCGCCAAGACCGGCCCGTGCATTATTGAGCTGATCGACGGCATTGCTGATGGCGACCGAAGAGATGTCCGCTTGAGATTCGCTGGTGATATTGGTGCTGTTGAGGCCAAGGGACGAGGCACTGGTGGCGTCGAGCGAGACCGTGATCTCGTCGGATGTGGGGCTTGTGCCGGTGCCGATCTTGTAGGTGAAGGTGGTGGTGTTCGTCCCCGTCAGCGTCAGCGCTTCCGTCGCGGGGGTCGCGTCGACGTCAAACGCCGTGTTGATGATCACCTCGACGCTCTCGGTTAGTAATGCATTCGATAATGTGACTACGGTGCCGGTCGACATCGTTGAGCCATCGTTGGTGTCGGTGGAGAGGGCACCGGTGAAATCATTGCCGCTGATCGTGACGGTAAAGGAACCTGCGGGATCATAGTCGATGTTGGCTGCGGTTGCGGTCCCGTGATCCCCGACCAAAGTGATGTCCTGGATACCATCGCGAACCTCGTAGTTCGAGCTGGTTCCGGAATCAAGCGCTATGTCAATTGCGCCATTAACCAGCGTGTTGCCGTTAAAGGAAGTGTCGGATGCGAGGCGGTCGATTTCAGAAACGAGGGCCTGATATTCGGTGTCAAGCAAACCTCGCTCGGTGCCTGACAGCTGGCCGGAGCCAGACTGAACCGCAAGCGATTTCATCCGCAGCAGGATATCCTGTGCGCGGGCCATTGCGCCGTCTGCTACCTGGAGCATCGATACCGCCTGACCGGCGTTGACCTGGGCCTGACGAAGGGCGGAGACCTCCGCGGCCAGCCGTGATCCGATTGCCAGTGAAGCGGCATCGTCCTTGGCCGAGACGACCCGCGTGCCAGATGAAATTTTCGTTAGCGACGAAGTCAGTTCCATATCCGATTTTACGAGATTGCGATGTGTAACGTTCGCTGCAAAATTGGAAATTATATTTAGCGCCATACCAGGATCCCCTTTCTGATCACGTTTAACGACTGAGTCTGCTTATCGACGGTTCAGTCTGTCTTTTGAGCGTGATCATTTGTTGCTCATTGAGTTCGCTCATCTTCAGCTTCAGCGCGCTCTCAACTCGGTACACATTGGCGCGTCGGCGGTGCATATCCGTGCCACCGCCATGCCATACAGAATGCAAGAAGGATGCCAAGTTGGGGATAAGTTGATAAGGCATTGAAATAAAAGGAGTAATTTAGTTTGATCGTATTTCGTTCGGTGTTGGAACGGAATTTTGTGCAGATCAAATATGGAAGATTATGCCGGTCTAAACCGTTTTCTGCCGGGTGGTGGGGGGATCATAATGCCCGCAAACAAAAAAAGGCCTCGCAACAGGGGCGAGGCCTAAAACCGTGATCGAAGGGGAAGAAAGAACTGGATATCAGGCGGATATCGACGTCGGTATGTGGGGTGTCGTGGCATTGTCGGCTGGCGCAGCCGGGCGTCGGTTTTCGGTTCCGCCGTGCTCGTTGCGTACCAGTTCACGCCACGCATCGCGCAAGGGTTCCAGGAGCAGGATGGCCTCCCTTGCCGGTTCAGGATCATTCTTGAAATCGACTTCCGGCAGGCGCTGAATCATGAAGGAAAACAGATTGCTGAGATTTTCTGCAATCTCGCCGCCCTTTTCGACATCGAGAGTCGACCACATATGAGAAATGATTTCGAGCGCCTTGGCATTCGCTTTCCAGCGAGCCTCTATATCGCCGGCTTCGATTGCGGCAATTGCTTCCCTGAGCGACGTGATTGCCTTGTCGTAAAGCATGCTGACCAGCTTCGCGGGCGAGGCGGTCATGACCTGTTGGGTGAGGTATTTGGCGACGTCGGCGTTCACGGGTATGTCCTTTAGGCTCTTGCGATTAGGGTTCGAGTCGTTAGAGATCGACTTCTTTAGCCGGCCGCCAGACGTTCCGTTGTGGCGCGGAGACTCTCGATAATATTATTGGCCGTAGCAATTGAGGTTTCCATGCTGATATAGCGTTGCAGCAGGTTGGTGCGCTGGATGTCAAGCCGGATCAGCATTTCTTCGATGCGATCATTATGAACAATGTTCTGATCCGTCAGCTGATCAATTTCACCATCGACAACACCTGTATTGACCGCCAGGAGTTCCTCAAGTTTGAAAAACATCTGGGCCGCGACGCCGATCGTGAAGTCGAGCTGGATGGATGTGGCAAAGCCGGAAAACCCATCAAAGAACAGCCGAAGCCCCTCGGTGCCGCCGCTATTGGCAGCCAGGATATTGCCGTTTACCGATACGCTGGAATCATCCAGCCCGTCCGCGACGCCATCGATATTGGCGCTTGGCGTCACGCCGCTGATAGCGGTCGCTGTGGTTGCGATGTAGCTTTCCGGGCTTGATTTCTGGACCAGCCGCTGGTCCCAGAAATGTGTGCTGGCGGTTGCCCCATCTCCTGAGAAACTGTCGCCAAGTGCCGCGTCGAGGGAGGAAAGCTCCAGATTGACGGTCCCGGTTGCCGTTGCGGTGCCAGTGACGGTCACCTTGAACCAGCCCGCCCCGACGGCTTCGATCGCTGCGGAATCGGCGGCGGCGCCGGTTGCAAGAACGGTTCCCCCTGCGAGATCGAAATCGGCGCTGGTATTGGCACTGAACCCGGCCCCGGTCATGTTCAGCCGCACCCGCGAGCGATCACCCGCCTGTACGAATGTCGTGTAATCATATTGTTCGCCGGCAGTAACAGAAATGGCGGCTGTGTTTGAAACAAGATGAGTGCCCAGGGTGGCGTCTGCGACAAGACTGTCCGCAGTCGTGCCGCCATCAGGATCGGTCGGAATTAAAATATCGGCGGTAATTGATGCCCGCGTTGGCGTCACATCCGCATTGGTGAGCGTTGTCGTTGTAACGCTGGCCGGCTCGAGTTGAGCGCCCCAGAAATATGTGCTGACGGTCGCTCCATCGCCCGTGAAGCTGGTGGTTGTGTCTTTTGCATAGCTTTCCACAAAGGCGTCGCCCGTTGCAACAGCGCTCGCCTTGACGCTAACCCGAAACCAGCCGTCGCCGACATCCTCGATGGTCGCCTCTTCGATGCCGTTATCGGTGCTCGTCACAGTGCCTAGCGACAAATCGAAATCAGCCCCTTGCGAGGTGCCGAAGGCGGCGCCACTCAGGGCGATGCGGGCGTCGGCACGGTCGCCGGCCTTAACATATGTAGAATACACATAGGTTTCGCCTGCCGTGAGTGTGACGGCGCCGGCATTGGTCAGAAAATGGGTGGCGTTGGTGGCGTCGGCGACCAGTCCATCAGCCGTCAAAGAGCCGTCGGGTGCGGTGATTGCATTCGCGCTAACCGTGCTGTTTTGTGCGGTCCAGGCGGCATCGTCAGCCGCCTCGCTCTGGAGCAGAAGGTTGGATCCGGAACTTGGCTGCAGGTTCAGTGTGTATCCCGCAGACGAATAGCTCGTGTTGCCATCGAAGGCCAGCAATGTAATGCGCGAATCAGACGAGGTGAAATCGAACGAAAACAACTTCTGCACGTCGTCGGCGTTGGACAGCAGCGCCGCATCCAGCCGCGTTTCGTTGATCTCAAGATTTTCGGCCAGAAGCGGATCGCTTTCGCCGAATTTGATGAAATCAACGCCGATCTGGGAGAGAACGCTGAATCTTTGATCGACGCCGGGAGTCCCCTGGCCAATGATCACCCCAAGCGCCTGGCTGACCTGATCGAGGGCGCCGGAACTGAACAATATGCCTGATTCTTCGCTCGCGGCGCCTGTGGCCTTATCAACCAGCCGGTTTTCATTGATGAATTGGCGAACCGAATTATAGGCGTCGACGAAGGTAAATATTTCGGCTTTAACCTGCGACAAATCCTGCTCGACAGAGAGCGATATTGTCGTTCCCTGTTCGGCGGCGAACAGGCTGAGGGTAATCCCGGCGAAAAGATCGTCGATGGTGTTACTACTACGCTCAATCACCCGTCGCTTGTTGTCGATGCCGAGATCGGCGATTGCCGTGCCGGCGCCCGATTCCGTAATCGTAAATCCAGCGGTGCCGATGATTTCCAGCCGGACGCCGGCACCGTCGCTCACAACTTCCGCGGCGATTCCATCGGCCGTCAGGCTGACATTGCCGTTTATCGCCGTAGCCAGCGCGTCAAGATCATCCGTATTGGTATAGTTGAGCGTAGTAATCGTGCCGCTGTCGCTGTCCCGAGTGAAAGTGAACTGGCCCGTGCTGCCGATTTGGGTGGTCGATGCGGACTGCAATTCGGTTTCATAGGTTTTGTTGGTCTGATCCAGAAGGCCATCTGCGTAGAGCAGGGCATTCTGTGCCGCTTGAAGCTCGTTGTTGATCGCGCCGCCGGCGGTCAGGATCCCGACGTCCGAGAGCGGGGTGCCGCTGGTTTCGGCCAAACTCATGATGACGCCGGTGTCTTCGGCGGTGAGAACCAGAAAGCTTTCCGACGCGTTGACCCTGACGATACTGGCATTGATGCCGGTCGCATTGGTCCCTGAATTGGCGGCGTTTATCGAATCTCGCAGATCAAGCAGGTTAGTGTCGGAGGACACGGCTATTTTGCGGGTGCCGAGCTCAAAATCCGTCAAGACTGAGCCCGCGCCGATCTCTGAAATGCGGAATTCCGTGCTCGATGTCAGCTCCAGCCTGACGCCGCCTGATACCGACGTGACTTCTGCGGTCATCCCGGTGACGCCGCCGCCGATAGCGGCCGCTATATCGTCCAGAGTATCGGTCGCCAGATAGTTGATGGTGCCAAGCAAATTTCCGTTGTCATCGGTGAACTGAAGAGTGCCGGCGCTGCCCAGTACAACGGTTCCGTTGGCTTGAACGTTGGTGTTGAAGCTGGTTCTCGTCTGGTCGCTGGTAATGCTGAATTCGTCGCTGCTGGCGAACCCCAGAGGCGTGGTCGTGCTGGCAATAGCATCAGAGCTGATTTTGTTGGTTCGGGCAGTCTGCAGAACTTCGATTGTGTGGCTGCCGGTTGCGGCTTCATTGCTGACGGTAATTCCCACCAGATTCCCGGCGGCGGCAGCGCTGGTTCCATCGATGCGGAACGATGAGGCGAAGGCCTGTTTGATCTCGAATATATCGCTGGACCCGTCCAGGCTGAGCTGGCCGTACAACCGTGAAAGCGAGGTTTTAAGCGTATCAAGCCCGCCTTGAAGCGTTTCCAGCGCGGCGATTTTATCGAGATTGGTTGCGACGCGCGTTTCCAGCGTGTCCACCGGAATTCGGCGGGCGCCGATAATCGCATCTACCGTGCCTCGGATGTCGATGCCTGAACCGAGCCCGGACAACGAAACCCGTCCGCTATCATCGACGGTCAGGTTGTCGACGTTCAACCCTTCAATCATGGCGCTGCCTTTTACTCTGTACGACCTGTTACGCTAATACTGTTCTATGAAGATTTGGTTCACGTCGGTTGGAAAAGAGAAAAGGGGCCCCGTATGAAACGGGGCCCCTCTCCGGGTCTCACGCGTAGTTTTTAACGGAACAGGCTCAACAGGCCCTGCGGAAGCTGGTTGGCCTGGGCCAACATGGCTACGCCCGCCTGGATGAGAAGCTGTTTGGAAACGAAGCTGCTCATTTCGGACGCCACATCGAGATCCAGCAGCTGTGATCTTGCCGCTTCGGTGTTTTCCGTCGCCGTTGCGATATTCGCGGCGGCGAATTCGAGACGGTTCTGGCTGGCGCCGATATTCGCACGATAGGTCTGAACATCGTCGATCGCGTTGCTGATGGCGGCCGAGGCCGTATCCGCATTGTCGGCGCTGGTGACACTCGTCGCCGAGATGCCGAGTGCCGCATTGCCGACGCCGTTGACGGAAACGGAGATATCATCCGCCGTCGCGCTGGTGCCGGTACCGACCTTGAAGGTGAAGTCGGAGGTGCTGGAGCCGGTAAAGTTGACTTGCTCCGTCGCTTTGTCGACGTCGTAATCGAACGTCTGTGACAGCACGATATCGACTTTATTTGTGCTGGCCGCATTGGACAGCGTCACCACCGTGCTGGACGACATTGCGGTGCCGTCATTGGCAGCCGTGTCAATCGTCCCGGTGAAGGCCGTGCCGTCGATCGTCACGGAAAAGGTGCCGGCGCCGTCATAATCGACGGTGCCGGATGCCGCCGTGCCGTGATCGCCGCGAAGCGTGACGCTGTCGACACCGTCAACAACTTCATAGACCGAGCTCGTGCCCGCATCGAGCGATACGGATTTTGCGCCGTTGACGAGCTGTGTACCAGCAAAGTCGGTGTCGATGGCAATCCGGTTGATTTCCGAAGACAGGGCCTGATACTCGGTATCCAGAATGGCCCGTTCGGTGCCGGAAAGCTGGCCCGAACCCGCCTGAACGGCAAGCGATTTCATCCGGGTCAGGACGTCATTGACTTGCGCCATGGCGCCATCGGCGATCTGAAGCATGGAGATCGCCTGCCCGGCATTGACCGAGGCTTGCTTGAGACCGGTAACTTCGGCGGCCAACCGGGAACCAACCGCCAGCGAGGCGGCATCGTCTTTCGCTGAAACCACCCTGCTGCCCGCCGAAAGCTTGGCGAGGGACGAGGTGGCCGCCATTTCGGCGCTGGCCAAATTGCGCTGGGCAACGTTGGAAGCAAAGTTGGAAACAATATTAAGTGACATCGTATTCTCCTACATGGATCGGTTATGCCGGCTTCCTGCCGACGGCCCAAAGACGGACTTCGCCTTTGGATTTGGAAAGTGGAGAGGGACTCCGATGGATTTAGGGGCCCCTCTCCGGGTCTCACGCGTAGTTTTTAACGGAACAGGCTCAACAGGCCCTGCGGAAGCTGGTTGGCCTGGGCCAACATGGCTACGCCCGCCTGGATGAGCAGCTGTTTGGAAACGAAGCTGCTCATTTCGGACGCCACATCGAGATCCAGCAGCTGTGATCTTGCCGCTTCGGTGTTTTCCGTCGCCGTTGCGATATTCGCGGCGGCGAATTCGAGACGGTTCTGGC
>JBLHKG010000008.1:0-12622 GCA_047619835.1 Alphaproteobacteria bacterium | reverse complement strand
CATGATCCGCAACGGACAATTCAACCGACCAGAGAAGTCCGGCTTCGAGCAGTTCGCAGAGTTCGCGGGATAATTGCACCCGGCTGCAGCCCCCACCTCAATTCATGCTGGAATTTGCGACACTACCCCTGGCATAGGCCCCAGCGCAGCTGTTTGCTGAACTCATCCCCTTCTTCGTTCTCAAGATCGATCATGCGTCCTATGCCCGCTTTGAGGATCGCCCTTATGGCAAATGGGATGTCTGGATGAATGTCATCAACGTCGAAGCTGACCGCGGCACCACCGAGCCGGCCCTGTTCGCAGCGTTCTATGGCGAAGAGCATGATTGGGACAATGCAGGATGGCGCGAAATGGCCGCGTTCTCCTCCTGCGTCGTGCGCCCGCTTGAATGGGCCGGATTGCTTGCCCAAACCCGAGAAGAGCGTGAGGGCAGGCATGTGCACCACGTGTTCAACACGCCGCTCTGGCGCAGCGCCCTGCAGTTGGACACGGACGACATGTTGCAGCCTGTATCAGTTCAGTGAAAACGGCACGAACTGAAAGAGCTGACCTTCAAGGGCGATGCAGCGAAGGCCTCAAGTGAGCGGTCCTCGGTCCGAAGCGCAGCATCCGGTACTAAGGGTGGAAAGGAGACATTCGCTGCGGCAGCATGCGATCAGTGCGGTTTTCCGCAATGCAGCCATTCGACCCACGAACAGTGAAAGCCACCGGTCAGTGGCAACTACCAGTGGCCGATTCAACTGATCGCGACAACACATTCAGCGGAAATTCAACACTGATCCTTGTGCCAAGCTATTCTCCGGCCATAGCCTCTGTGGCTGCAATCGCGAGTTCCAGGAGTTTATGGCCCCCATGCGGGTCATCTCCCGAGGGAAAGACGTTTCGGAACGTTCCTGGTTGCAACTCTCCCTGATCCTCTCCAACGGGCGCTTCAAAGATGACCTTGTCCTCCTTGATCGTCGCCAAAACACGAAGCGTGTCCAGATCTTCCGGATCAATTGCTGTCGGGTCATTTGAAAGTATGACGAAATCGGCAAGCTTGCCGACCTCCAGGGAGCCCTTTTTGTCTTCTTCGAAATGCTGCCATGCTGGCCAGATGGTCATCGCCTTCAGAGCCGTCATGACATCCACCCTTTGATCCGGACCAAGAATATCACCCGAGCGGGTCCGGCGTGTCACGGTCGCATCCAGCACACGCATACTGTCCGGGTACGCGACTGGTGCGTCGTGGTGTGTTCCGAACATCATTCCACGTTGGCGGACCCAGCCCGTCGGAGATATATTGTCTGCGTTCACGGGACCGACCGTATGTTCGCGGTGCCAATCCCCCCAATAAAATGTGTGCATCGGGAAGAGGGACGGAAAAAGCCCGAGGCGTTTGACCGAGTCCACCTGGTCTTCGCGCATGAACTGACCGTGAATGAGGACTGGTCGATTTCCAACCCGACCGTATTTTGCAAGTGCTGCCTCGGTCGCCGCGATAAGCATATCAGATGCGCCTTCGCCGTTGGAGTGTGTAAGAATCTGGAGGCCGTTCGAGTAGGCCCAGTCCATCACGTCAGTGACCTGTTCCATTGTGGCGGCAGAGTAGCCGGAATAGCCCGGAGGATAATCGCCTACCGGATCGTAATAGGGGCGGTCCCGCAAGGCTGTAAACCCTTGCGGCGATCCGTCGATTGTGAGTTTCGCGCCCGCAACCCGTAAGCGGTTAGTGTAATCCTGGGAAACGTTTTCGAGGATGAAATCGCGGTCCACGAGTACATCTGGATAGGTCACGACGTCGATCTCAAAGCCGCCTTCATCCGCGATGCTCCGCATAACCGCAACCGTCGCGGGAATCGATCTGCCCTCTTGTGCGGTGGTGTAGCCAAAACTCGCCCATAACTCGGTCCCGGCTTTTGCGAAGGCCCTGAAGCCCTCCTCGCCCAGGCCACCAAGCATTTTGACCAGAACCGCGTAAAACGCGTTTTCCTCAAGTACGCCGGTTGGTTCTCCTTGAGAATCGCGACGGTAAATCCCGCCCGCTGGGTCCGGTGTATCTGCTGTCACACCTGCCATCTCGAGAGCCTTGGAATTGGCCGCGCCAAGATGAGAGGATTGGTGAACAAGCAGGATTGGCACATCCATGGAAATCTTATCAAGATCTTCGCGGGTCGGATGCCGGAGTTCCGCAAGCTGGGATTGGTCATAGCCGAAGCCGATGATCATTTTTACTGACGCGACAGTTTCGGCATTATCCTTCATCCAAACGCGCAGGGTCTCCTGAAGGCCCGGAATGTCGGTAACCTCGCCGTCGGGCGGGGCGAGCAGGTTTGCCGAAAGCCGCTGGAGGCCTCCGTTCACGACGTGACCATGGCTGTCAACGAAACCGGGAAGCATTGCACGACCGTCGAGTTCGAAGATCTCGGTGCCTTCACCCTGGTGCAAGGCAACGTCGGCAAGAGACCCCACAGCTATGATGACACCATCTTTCACAGCGATGCCTTCGGCTGAAGGTCGCGCGTCGTTGATGGTCAGTATTGGCCCACCGGTATAGATTGTGTCGGCGATTTCCTGTGCGTTCAAAAAAGCAGGTAGAAGAGTGAGTAGTGTCGTCGTGAAAAGTCTCTTTAAGATGAATCCGGCCTTCATTTTGTCCCCCCCCTGGGATATTCGCTATGAGTAAATGTATGGCAAGGACTATTGAAGGCAAGGCGGTTTGTTCGATTGCCTGCGCCCATCAGGCAGCAAACGACGGATTCTTCCGGCGGTCTCACGGATCGAAGCTCGACGAGCCAAGATGATGCTCTGTCCACGGCATTGTCAGACAAAACTGACTTGAGGCGAGCAGGGCGGTTTCGTAGCCTCGCTGAATGAGAAAACGCTCCAGATTCCGTTATTTCAAAACTAGCCTCGAGATCATTCGCCTGGCGGTGATGCTCTACGTCCGGTTCCCGCTTTCACTCCGGAATGTGGAGGATCTGCTGCACGAACGCGGTATCGACATCAGTCACGAAACGATCCGCTTCTGGTGGAACAGATTTGGCCCGATGTTTCCCGCCAAGATCCGGCGAAACCGGGTCAGTTGGATGCGTACATACTCGAACTGGCAATGGCATCTGGACGAGGTTTTCGTAAAGATTGACGGCGAGCCGCACTACCTATGGCGGGCTGTGGATCATGAAGGAGAAGTGCTGGAATCCTTCGTCACGAAGCGCCGAGATCGCAAGGCGGCATTGAAATTCCTTAAGAAATCAATGAAGCGCCATGGCCGCCCTCATATCCTGGTGACCGACAAACTCCGGTCCTACGGCGCTGCAATTAAGGATATCGGCAACGCTGAAAGGCAGGACATGGGCCGCTGGAAAAATAACAGAGTTTAGAATTCGCACCTGCCGTTTCGACGACGAGAGCTGGCAATGCAACGTTTCCGTAGTATGCGAAGTTTGCAGAAATTCGTCGCCGTTCATTCCTCCGTCTGCAACTATTTCAATCAGGAGCGCGCTTTCTACAGCAGAGATAATTTCAAGCTTAACCGAAGCGCTGCTCTCACCGAGTGGCGCCAACTTTTTTCAGCATAAGTCTCGGCAATCAGGGTCATACTGAGACTGATTCAAATCTGTCTAACAACACCCCCGCGAGGCATAGCATTTTGCACAGGGTGTCTTGGCATGGTGGCCGCGACCAGAGATAATGGGCCGACACAGTTATCGCAAAGAACAAGGTGCTACTAATGTCCGCTTTACGCATGATTCTTTCCCTTGCCTTTCTTCTTATAAGCGGAGGTGCCTTTGCCATGGACGTTGTGACCGGCACCGCAGGCTATCGCGAGCGTATTGCGATGGGCCCGGGGGTTCTGTTCGAAGCGCGGATCGAGGATGTGTCGCGTGCCGACGCGCTATCGGTTGTGATCGGGAGCGTGCGGATCGAGGATGCCGGAAATCCGCCCTACGCGTTCGCGATCGAATACAATGCAGCGGCGATCATTGACACCCACACATACGCGGTCCGCGCCAGTTTGTCGAAGGACGGAGCCCTTCTGTTCACGACCGATACCATTGTGCCGGTACTGACGCGGGACGCCCCGAACTCGGTCAATCTGACGATGGTACCGGCGTCCTCGCACGCCGAGGCCTCGCCGGTCCCGGCGCATGGGCTGTCACTGCCTGCGACTTTCATGGGCGATCTGCCCTGCGCCGACTGTGAAGCGATCCGCCACCACCTCGATCTCTGGCCCGACCAGGTGTTTCATCTTCGGCGGGAGTGGATCGGCGGGGAAGAGCCGCTGGTCGAGGATGCCCTGGGCCACTGGTCGGTCGATCCGTCGCGCATGGCGCTTATATTGCACGACAGCGGCGCCGACCTGCTCGAATTCGCGATCACCGGCCCCGCTACATTGCGGCTTCTGGATCGCGAGGGTCAGCCGATCGTGTCGGAACTGCCGTATGATCTGACCACAGATGGTCGGCTCAAGCCAACCGATATCTCGGCGCGGATGATCGGTGAATTCGTCTATTTCGCCGACGCGGCCCGCTTTGTCGAATGCGGGTCGGTGCGCGACTTTCCGGTGGCGCAAGAAGGCGATTACCTGGCGTTGGAACGCGCCTATTTAGACCAACGGGCCGAGCCGCTGGCACCGCTTGTCGCCGTGATCGATGGCACGATCACCCTGCGGGACGGCATGGAAGGCGGGGTCCGCCCGACAGTGGTTGTGGACCGGTTCTCGAACGTCTGGCCGGGCCTGACCTGTGAGCGGGCGCGGACGAATGCGAGTCTGCGGAACACCTATTGGCGGATCGCGCAGCTGGACGACATGCAGATACGGGTGACCGAAGGTGCGCGCGAGCCGCATATCATACTGCGTGCTGGCGAGGACGCCTTTGCTGCGACGGTTGGCTGCAACCAGGTTCTGGGCGGGGTCGCGCAGGTCGGCCAGTCGCTGACCCTGTCGCCGGGACCGATGACGATGATGGCTTGTCCAGCGCCACTGGATGCGTATGAACAGCGCCTCGTGCATGTGCTGCAACGGGTGGCGGGATATGCGATCACCGGGCCGACGATGGAACTGCGCGACGCGGACGGCGCCGTGATTGCACAGCTGGAGGCGGTTTACCTGCCTTGACGCACGCTCGTGTTCAAGAGGAGGGGGAGCGGGTGCAGCCGCGCATATCGGCAATCCCGTCCTTCATCTCTTCCGCGGCACGGTCGATGGTATAGTCGACCAGCACTTCGGGCTGGCTGGCGATGGCCTGCGGCCGGTCGGAGATGGCGGTGAAGCGTTCGTCCAGCGCCCCGATCTTGTCCGATGCGGTGAGGGCGGCCTGCGACCGGAGTTCTCCGGTGGCGTGCCGCGCGGTGGCGATGTCGGCACGCAGAGCCGCCAGTTCCCCAGTCAGTCGCGGATCTCGCCCCGCACCTGATCGATCGAGACAAGGTTTGCAGCGAAGTCCGAGGTGATCGATGTCATGGTGCTTGCCAGTTCCCAGCCCAGCCAGAGGCAGAGCGCTACAAGGATCAGCGTGGCGTTCAGGAGCGCCAGCCCCAGGTTCCTGAGCGTGCGGCCGAGGCGCCGATTGTCCTGCATGGGGTAACTCCTGTCGTTCAGTTGAGGGACGGAAGGCAGCCGGGATAGCCATAGCCCCAGCGCCACGGAAGGCCCGAACAAGGCGCGCCGCCGAACCGGACAGCGTTGAACGTCGCATCGCCGATCGCGCCATAGGCCAGCCTGACCTGCTCTGCGGTCACGTCATAGAGGTCTGCCAGATCGGGGATCCGTTCTTGGCTGTTGGTAACGACGCAGACGCGCAGCGCTTCGTCGGCGGCCAAGCGGGCATCGAAGCTTGCGGCGGGCGAGGTTGAACCACTGGCATCGTGATAGAGCAGGTCATGAGCAATGCAACAAGCCTCCCATGGAGGTTCGCGGCTATGGGCGCCTTCGAAGTCGGGAAAGAGGTCTGCCACGACCTCCCATGTCGCCGACAGTCCGCCGCTGCAGCCATCGGTGACGAAGGGGGCGAGGGTCGTTTCGGGATCGGCGACCACGGCCATCAACCCGCGGTGGGCGGGAAGCTCGACATTGCGTTGGAGAGCCCCCAGAGCGCCATCTTGCGCGATGGCCGCATGGGGCAGCAGCCACAGGGCGAGCAGGGTGCCGAGACCACGCGTCACTGTTCGACTTTGGTGGCATCATCAATATCGAAGGCCAGCCCGAACCTGTCGCTGACCCACAGCATGACCCGACCCGGGGTGTCGAGGCCCGCGCGATAGGCGATCACTTGTTGCGCAAGGGCGGGTTCGTCGGTGATCAGCCCATCGACGCCCATCGAGATCATGCGCGACATCGTCAGTGGATCGTTGACCGTCCAGGCGTATACATCCTTCCCTGCGGCCTCGGCGCTCGAAAGGAGCCTGTGCGATACCTCGCCCAGGTTTACCGCTAGGAAATCGCCCTGCAATCCGGAGAGGTCGCCGATCGACGTCGCCGCCAGAACGCCGGCTCGCCAGTCAGGGCGAAGCTCAAGCATCTTCTGCACGGCCGGATACTTGAGCGACATCGTGGCGATCTGGCCCTCCATGCCAGCCTCTTCGACCAGCGCGATCACGCGGTTTTCCAGGTCGACGTCATGGCCGTAGTACTTCAGCTCGATGATGACCTTGGCGCGCCCCTTTGCGGCGGCAAGAACATCGCTCAGAAGCGGCGCGCGCTGGTCGGAATAGGCCGCGTCGAAGACGCTGCCGATATCGATACGCGCGATATCCTCGATCGTCGCGTCCCAGACTTTGAGGTCGACACCCGCCGCCTTCATGAAATCGCTGTCGTGAACGACGACCACCTGCCCATCAGCGGTCTCCTGAACGTCGATCTCGACCCAGTCGGCACCGTCACCGATAGCCTTGAGCACCGATGCCATGGTATTCTCGGGCGTGCTTCCGGCGGCGCCCCGATGGCCGATGACATCGATATCGCTGTCCGGGCGGATCCTGTCTAGCAAGGCACCACCCCCCGCGAGGCTGCCGATCGACAAGATCACGGCCAGAGTCAGCCCGATCGTCACAGGTGACAGCAGTCCGCCTCCCGTCGCCGGTTGAATATCGGTCCTGGCGGCATGGTCAGCGAGGGCCCGGTCGAAAGCTTTGTTGAGAATGTCGGCAAGCGCGCCGTTGGCCATGGCACCGATCAGCAGATCCAGCGCCCCCCAGACTAGGACGGTGAGGAACAACGCGGTGGTGATCAGGCGCAGGTTCGCACCAAAGAGGTCCGGCCCGGCTGCAAGCGCCAGCGCTGCAACGAAGGCGACAACGGTGCCGAGCGCAAACCGGAGGGCAAGCCAAATCGCCAATTGCCCCACGATCCGGGCGCGGTGCCCCCGCATCTGCGCACTGCTTTCTGCGAAGGCTGTGGCGACGGATTTGCCGTCGAACAGCACCAGATGTAGCGCCACGGCCCAGTCGCTGAGCCGCCGGATCAGGACAAGCGCGAGCACAGCAACGGCGAGCCCTATCAGGGCGGCGGCTGCGAGGAAGGCGGGCGGACGGTTTGTGAGGTAGTAGTTGATGTCGAATTCGCGCAGCAGGAGGAAGGCCACGGCAGCGGCGAACAGGGCGAACGGGATCGCGACCACAAGCACGCGCACCAGCAGACCCAGGGCAAAGCGCGCCATGGGCAGGGCGGCCCGCAGGGAAAAGGCGGCGGCGGTGCGTAACGCCGCGATGGGACGCCTGACCCCACTGCGCAGTACGCCTGTCATCAGCGCCACGTCGAGGATGGCGCTGACGATCAGAAGCGACACGATGGCCAGCCCGCCGATGGCGCCCGCCGGCGTGGCCAGGAACCGCGCGATATCCTGATCGGTCAGCGCGGATTGATCCGAGAACGAGATCGCGATCCCGGCCAGAAGCACAATCACCGGGACCAAGATGGCGGACGAGATCAGGCGGAAGAAGACGTGGATCGCAAGAAACGGTCCGATAAGCCGCAGCGCATGCCTGTAGCTGTTCAGAATCTGGCTGAGCATCCCATTTTCCATTCTTCGCCTCAGGCGGTTTCGACGCCATTGTCGTTCTATGTGCCATGCACCGCAGCCCAAACAGGTCTGACCAAACGGGTATCGGGATTGACCATACGACTATTTCTCCCGGCACTGTTAGACAAAACCGCTCTGAGACGGGCAGGGCGTATTTGTAGCGTCTGGATATGAGCAAACCTGATGGCTTTGTCAGAACAAATCGACTTGAGGCGGGCAAGGTGGTTTCGTAGCCTTCACTCATGACAAAATGAGACCCGTTCAAATATTTTCACAGCAGCCCCGAGGTCATTCGCCTGGCGGTTATGCTCTATGTTCGATTTCCGCTCTCGCTGGGGAATGTCGAAAGCCTGCTGCACGAACGCGGTGCTGGTATCAACCGGCGTTGTCACATTAACTCAGTTATCAGCAGATTTCGTCTTCTTGATGGGACTTGAAATCTCGTAAGTCGTTGAAATCCTGTAAAACGTATTTTCAAAAACTTCGCTATTTCGACTTAGAAAAGTTAATGTGACAACGCCCCAAGGAGCTCAAGGAGGTAGGTGTGGACGTGGGGCATCGCCGGGTCGGGCGGTTGATGCGTGAGAATGGAATCGTCGTTGAAAGAACGCGCAAATTCAAAGCAACCACGGACAGCGATCACACGTTCAACATCGCCCCGAACTTGCTGGATCGTGACTTTACCGCAGATCGGCCCAATCAGAAATGGGCGGGCGACATCAGTTATATCTGGACCCGCGAGGGCTGGCTGTATCTGGCGGTCATCCTCGACCTGCATTCGCGGCGCGTGATCGGCTGGGCCGTAAGCAACAGGATGAAGCGCGATCTTGCAATCCGGGCGCTGAAGATGGCGATCGCTTTACGGTCGCCACCTCGTGGCTGCATCTTCCACAGCGACCGTGGCAGCCAATACTGTTCGCACGACTACCAGAAGGTCCTGCGCGAACATGGCCTGCTGTCGTCGATGAGCGGCAAGGGCAACTGCTACGACAATGCCGCTGTCGAGACCTTCTTCAAGACTATCAAGGCCAAGCTGATCTGGCGCAGGTCTTGGGAAACGCGCCGCCAAGCCGAGACGGCCATCTTCCAATACATCAACGGCCTCTATAACCCGCGCCGTCGACATTCAGCATTGGGAGGGAAAAGCCCCTTGGCGTTCGAACGCCTGGTGGCCTAAATGAGCACTCGGGGCGGCACAAATGCGCGACAAGACCACGTTGCGCAGCGACAGTGGGTAGCGGACGTAGAGCATCACCGCCAGCCTGATGATCTCGGGGCTGGTTTTAAAGTACCTGAAAGGAGAGGGGTGGGGCATCTTGGCAGGCTAGGCGACCGGTGTCGTAAGAAGCGACCTCTGGTCGGACGGGACATTCACATGTCCCGCCCCTACTGCATCTGGTGTCTGCTGGATTGTCCCGGCCGCCTGCCCCGGCCAGGGTCGGCAGCGGGATGATATGGCCCTAATCCCGCATCGACCCCAGAAGCTGGTCAATCCGGCGGAAGCGGGAGGCCAGAAAAAACATTACCAACGCAACCGCGAAGGCTAGGATCGCCATCGCCCAGCCCAATGCCACCACACCGGTCCCGGGCCAGAACAGCAACACAAGGCCGCCTGCAAGCGCGAACAGGCCAACCTTGCGCGCACTGTCGCGCTCGAGGTCCTCTGATGGCGCGCGCCACAATGTCAGTAGATAGCCTGCGCCAGTCACTAGCGCCCAGACGCCCATCAGGATAAACACCAGCCGCGCCGAGGTCGCAGGGACGAACAGAAGTGCGAAGCCGATAATTCCGGCCAGGAGCCCCGGGGCGTGGCTGGCCATGTCGTCCGAAGTCCGGCGCGCGCCCAAGATCCAGAACGCGGCATCAAGCACCAAAAACAGACCGAACAGGCGCAAGAGGATGGAAATGCTTGAGGTGGGCCAAAACAGCGCCGCGATACCCAGAAGAAGCGCAATGCCGCCTCGCACAAGAAAGGTCCACCAGAGGTCTGATGCCTTTTTGCCAATCGTGGCTCGGGCCTTCTGCGCCAATTCCGCGCGCCGCTCTCCCAGGTTCAGTTTTGGGTCTTCCATAGGCTTTCCCCGCAAAAGGATTGAATCCGCTTCTGATCCAGCAGTAGCGCATGTCTGACGTCATCGTCCATGGAACAGTTTAGCTTGACTGCGTAGCGGAGGAATTCGGCCTAATCTTAAGGAACGTCTGATCAAGGGCGTCGGCTTCGCCGAGATGGCCGCTTGTGCTTCGCTGCGCCCCTCCTTTCGTGCAAACGGCACCGATTTCGCGGTTTTGAAGCCAGTCATCGCACGATACGCGGACCGTCACCTGATGCGGTTCTTCAGGGGGGATGCAGCGTTTGCCATCCCGGACCTCTACGAGATGCTTGAAGCGCAGGATTACTACTACGCCATACGCCTGCGTGCCAATCGTATCCTTCAGGGCAAGGTTGCGCATCTGCTCAAACGCCCTGTGGGTCGTCCGCCGAACCACGTACGGCGCATTTTCGGCGACTTCGAGTATCAGGCGGCGTCCTGGGACAAGCCCCGGCGGGTCGTCGCCAAGGTCGAGTGGCATCCCGGCAAGTTGTTTCCTCGTGTCGGCTTTGTTGTAACCAACCTGCCGATGGACCCGAACTGGATCATCCGCTTCTACAACCAGCGTGGAACAGTCGAGCAGCATATCAAGGAAGGCAAGCAGGCGATCAACTGGACGCGCCTGTCCTGCAAAGGTATGGCGCAGAACGAGGTGCGGCTTCAACTTCATGCATGGGCCTACAATCTTGGTGTCGTCCTGCAAGGTGCAGACCTTCCCGAGGAAATGGCCGACTGGTCGCTGACCAGCCTGCAAACCCGGCTGATCAAAATCGGTGCAAGGGTCGTCCGCCACGCCCGCACCATCACCTTCCAACCTGCTGAAGTTGCTGTCAGTGGCAGTCTCTTTCATTGTATTCTAACTGCGATCCAGCGGCTGCGCGCACCACCGGTTCCCGCATGGGCGTAATCGCCGCAAAATCTCAAGAAAAGCGGCTCGACAGGCCCGCCCAAACGGGCGTCGATCAGACCGAGAGTCGTGCCAACCCCACCGCCGCGACCGGAAATCACGCTCAACTCGCGCGCCAGATGCCCAGACATTGGTACGGCGTGCCCGAAAGGCTTGATAGCTGCGCAAAGTCGCGTCAACATGAGGGGGACAGCGTTCTAATTGGGGAATGTCGGCTGAAACCTTCGGGAGATTTGGGAATGACGAAAAGACTTCTGGCCGAGTTCATTGGCACGTTCTGGCTCGTGTTTGGCGGCTGCGGCAGCGCCGTTCTCGCCGCGGGCTATCCCGATGTCGGGATTGGATGGCTCGGCGTCGCGTTCGCCTTCGGCCTGACCGTGCTCACCATGGCCTACGCAGTGGGTGGGGTCTCGGGCGGGCATTTCAACCCGGCCGTTTCGCTCGGTCTGACGATCGCCGGCCGCTTCGAGGCGCGGGATCTTCTGCCCTACTGGGGCGCCCAGGTCGTCGGCGGGATAGCAGCCGCAGCCACGCTCTATGTGATCGTCTCCGGTCAGGCGGATTTCGCCGGCGTCGGCGGCTTCGCCTCCAACGGCTACGGCGCGGCCTCGCCGGGCGGCTTCAGCCTGACCTCCGCCCTGGTCGTCGAGATCGTGCTCACTGCGGGCTTCCTGATCGTGATCCTCGGAGCGACGGGCCCGAAAGGCGTTCCCTCCATGGCCCCGATCGCGATCGGGCTCGCTCTGACGCTGATCCACCTCATCTCGATCCCCGTGACCAACACGTCCGTCAATCCGGCGCGCTCGACCAGCGTGGCGTTGTTCGCGGAAGGCCCGGCTCTGTCGCAGCTCTGGCTGTTCTGGGTCGCGCCGATGATCGGCGCGACGCTGGGCGCCCTCGTTTATAAGCTTCTCGCCGACCGCGAGGATAATTTCCCGAGCGCCACGCCCACCTGACCTGGACCCAGCGACCGGCCCGCGCCTCAAGCGCGTGGGCCGGCCAATTTCCCGTTTAAGAAAAATCAATCCTCGATCCACTGACAACCCGTCGCCTAGCACGATTATTTGGAAAGCCTGGGGAAAATGGCAATAGCGGAATCTGGAGCGTTTTCTCAGGTAGTGTCGCAAACTTTCAAATAACGATTGCTTTGTTCGCGGGCGCCGTCCAGAGACTACGGCCCACAAAACTAATACCAGGGTTGAGAAGTTGTCCAGTTTCAAAGGCCCACATTATCCGAAATCTGTGATCCTAAACGCGGTCTAATTCTACGTTCGGTTTGCGGTATCATATCGGGATCTCACAGAAATCATGGCTGAGCGCGGCGTCGATGTTGATCATGCAAGGCTCAATCGATGGGTCGAGAAATACTCTGTCGCCGTTGCCAGTGAGGCTCGGTGTCGGAAGGCGCTGACCGGTCGATCTTGGCGGATGGATGAGACATACGTGAAGGTCAAAGGTCGCTGGACATATCTCTGTCGAGCGATTGACAAATGCGGCAAACCGCCGACAAGCTACAAAGCCTCCGGCCCCTGTGAGGTCTGGACTTGGGACATTACCTGGATGCCGGGGCCGGTCGCAGGCATGTTCTTCTACCTGTATCTGATCGTGGACATCTTCAGCCG
>JBLHKG010000007.1:0-12756 GCA_047619835.1 Alphaproteobacteria bacterium | reverse complement strand
CCTGTTGATGTGGATTGCCCGCCGCGCCGACGACAAGCCAACCTATCCCGGTATGCTCGACAACATGATCGCCGGTGGGCATCCGGTCGGGATTGGCTTGAAGGAAAATGTCATCAAGGAAGCTGGCGAGGAAGCTGGTGTGCCCCCTGAATTGGCAGCGACAGCGCGACCGGTCGGCGCGCTGTCCTACCGGCATGAAGAAGACAATATGCTCAAGCCGGATGTGATGTTCATCTACGATCTTGAGCTGCCGGCGGATTTCGTTCCGCGCAATATGGATGGCGAAGCCGCCGAGTTTCGCCTGCTGCCAGTGGAAGAGGTTTTGCAGATCACCGCCGATACGGCCGATTTCAAGTATAACTGCTCCGTGGTGAATATCGATTTCTTCATCCGCCACGGCATCGTCACGCCGGACGACCCAGATTACGTCGACATCCAGCGCGGGATGCATCGATGAAAATCCTTACCAACAAGGTTCTGGCGGAAGGTCTCGATCATCTATGTGCGCTCGATGACGATCTGGCGACTGTCGTACGCCAATTCGGGCCGCCGCCGCTATGGCGACGGAAGCAGGGGTTCGAGACGCTGATCTGTCTGATCCTCGAGCAGCAAGTGTCGCTGGCATCCGCCCGGGCCACTTTCAATCGCCTGATTGACGCGCTGGGCGGCAGGCCCGAAGCGGCGCCGTTTCTCAGCCTTGATGACGAGACGCTGAAAGCCATCGGTCTTTCGCGGCAAAAGATGCGATATGGCCGAATTCTGGCTCAGGAAATTGCTGACGGGACGCTGAAACTCGACCGGCTGCGGCGGCTGGACGATGATGGCGTACGCGCCGAGCTCACCCGCCTCACCGGGATTGGCAACTGGACGGCGGATATCTATTTGCTCGAAGCGTTGGGCCGGCCCGACATTTTTCCGGTTGGCGACCTCGCCCTGCAGGTAGCGGTCGAGAGGGTCAAACGGCTGAACAGCCGGCCAAATCCCAAGCTACTTGCCGAAATAGGAGAAGCGTGGCGACCGTGGCGAGCGGTTGCGACGCGTATCCTGTGGCATTATTATCTAAACGCTGTGCGAAAAAGCACACAAACGAGTTTTCCGTGAGTATATCGCCCGAAACGGGGTGATTGAAAAAGGCGATGGTTATGTCCGATCTTCCGACAATTTCTGGACCGTCATTCGGTCCCGCATCTGGTGGCGCAGCGCAGCAGCTGGTTTTGATGCTGCACGGCTTTGGCGCCAATGGCGACGATCTGATTGGTCTGGCGCAGCCATTGTCTGAGGTACTGCCCGCCGCCGCCTTTATTGCGCCCAACGCTCCGTTCCCGTGCCAGGCCAACCCGTTTGGCGGCTATCAATGGTTCGATCTCTGGCAGGCGGAAAGCGAAGGCAGGGTGCCGCAGCTGCGCCATGCCGCGGATACCTTAAATGCGTTTATCGATTCGGAGCTCGAAAGACTGGGGCTTGAGGCACACCAGCTTGCGTTCCTGGGTTTTTCTCAGGGAACCATGCTTTCGCTCCATGTTGGGCTACGCCGGGCGGTCGCGCCGGCAGGCATTCTTGGTTATTCGGGGCGTCTGGAGGCGGCGGAATATCTTGCCGACGAGATTACCGTCAGACCGCCTGTCCTGCTGATCCATGGCGAGGAGGACCCGATGCTGTCGATCGATCAGATGACAATTGCGGAGAACCGGCTCATCGAATGCGGCGTTTCGGTACAAACCCATAGCTGCCCCGGTCTCGGTCACGGCATCGATGCCGACGGTATTCGGCTGGGCGGCGATTTCCTGAAGCGTGTATTTGATGTCGGCTAAGACGTTGACGGGTTGTCATTAACCTGTAACCTCCGAGGGATAAAATCGTCGTAAAAATGATAAGTCGTCTGACGGTTTGAACAGGGACAACAGCAGAGGACGGTTCTGTGTCACCCCTTTCGGATTCTCCGGCCTTGGTACTCAACGCCGATTTTCGCCCGCTCAGCTATTTTCCCCTGTCGCTCTGGGGCTGGCAGGATGCGGTTAAGGCGGTGTTTCTTGATCGGGTCAATATCGTTTCCGAATATGAGCGCGAGGTGCACTCGCCCAGTTTCAACATGCGGCTGCCGAGCGTGATCTCCCTCAAGGAGTACGTTCCGATGTCCCGTCGGCCCGCCTTTACGCGGTTTAACGTCTTTCTGCGCGACCGGTTCGATTGCCAGTATTGTGGAATAAATTTCCCCACCCATGAACTGACCTTCGACCATGTAGTTCCGCGATCAAAGGGCGGCCGGACCAGCTGGGAGAACGTCGTTACCGCCTGTTCCTGCTGTAATCTGCGCAAGGCCAACAAGCTGCCGCGGGATGTCGGCATGTTCCCGCGCCTGCCGCCGCGCCAGCCATCGACCTGGCAGCTTCAGGATAATGGCCGGGGTTTTCCGCCCAACCATCTGCACGAAAGCTGGCGCGATTTCCTTTACTGGGACAGCGAACTCGAAGATGGGTGAGCTGATAAGGGAATATATAGGTTCTGTAACTCTCGGAGACCCGGATGCTATCGGCTCATGAAAATGCTCTTCTGACCCAGGTTGGTCCGGAGAGCGATTGCGGTAAGTGGCTGCGTTGTTTCTGGTTCCCTATTGCTTTGTCTGACCGGTGGGACGGTCCGCGCGCGCAGCTTCAGCTCGACGATCCAATGATGTTCAACAATGTGGCCGGTACGCCGACCGAATTTGGCGAAAAATTTGCGACATTTTCCGGTCCGCCGATGGCGGTTCGTATTCTGGGCGAAGATCTGGTGCTGTACCGCGATCTCAGCGGGACGCTGGGGCTGATGGACAGAAGCTGTCCACATCGGAACTCATCGCTTGAATTCGGCCGACCGCGTGAGCGTGGGCTTGCCTGTCCCTATCATGGCTGGACATTCGATGAGCGGGGCATCTGTCTCGCCATGCCGGGAGAGCCCGCCGACAGTAATTTCAAGGAAAAGGTCAAACACGTCGCCTATCCTGTGCTTGAACAGGGCGGGTTGATTTGGGCCTATCTCGGCACCGGCGCGCCGCCGGCTTTACCACAGATTGATGTCATCGCGGCGAACGATGGGATACGAATCACGGAAAATTTCTGCCTGTGGCCGGCCAACTGGTTTGCGATTGTCGAGAATTCGGTCGATCAGGTTCACACCGGCATTCTGCATGGCGAGGGGTCGTCGCGCTCCGATGTCTGGGGCAAAGTCCCAGAAGTCGATTGGAACGAAGACGGTTTCGGTATCCAGACGGTTCAGATCAGGGGCGATTACCACCGGACCAATTATCTTCGGTTTCCGACCACGATCCTGCTCAATCAACCGTGGCCGGGCGGCAATTTTGACTGGCCGCGCTATTCAGCGATCTTCCGGACGCCGGTTGACGATGACAATACGCTGCTGTTTCACGTCACTTATGTACCACCTGTAAACGGCAAGCTGCCGGAAATTCCAGACGGCATGGATCTGCCTGCCGCCGGTCAGGTTCAGACGCTGTTCGAGCAGGATTATCGCGCGATTGTGACGCAGGGGCGGCCGGTTGACCGGACCCGGGAACGGCTGGGAACCACCGACCGTGGCATTATCATGCTGCGCCGCAAAGTTCAGGCCGGGATCGATGCCGTGCGGAACGGTAACGACCCCGAAGGTGTGATGCGGGGAGAGGGGGCTGACACTCTGCTGTCATCACAGGAATTGGTCACGGATGGCCTGATGAGTGTCGCGGCGGCGGAATAGGCTCTTATTGCTGTCTGATCTGCGCGCGCAGCCGGTCCGGGCTGAGCGGTAATTCGGTGATATGTGCGCCTGTCGCCTGGGCGACGGCATTGGCGATTGCCGCAGCGACCGCGACGATACCGCCTTCGCCGGCGCCCTTGAATCCCATCGGGTTCATCTTTGACGGCGAGTCTTCCAGCGTGATGGCGGTGATCGGCGGCGCTTCGGCTGCGGTCGGCAGCAGATAATCGGCAAAGCTGCCGGACAGAAACTGGCCGTTTTCGTCGTAGGTCATATGCTCCAGCAGCGCGCCGCCGATCCCCTGCACCACACCGCCGACCGCCTGACCCTCGACCATCGCCGGGTTGAGCGCGCGGCCGATTTCCTCAGTCAGGACATAGCGGTCGATCTCGACCCCTCCGGTCGCGAGATCGACCATGACCAGAGCTGCATGGGCGCCGTACGAATAGGACACCCGCCCTTCATTGGCGTATGTAGCATCGGCTGACAAAGGGCCGGCAAAGGCCGCGATCTCCGCCTGTGAGAGAAACGCGTCGCCATGCCGAACGCCGCCTTTTTCGAAAGTCACCGCATCGACAGCCACGTTCCACCGGAGTGCCGCCTGTTCTTCGCAACTTTTCCGGAGGGTCTCGGCTGCCATCCGGACGGCGTTGCCGGCCATCACCGTGTTGCGGCTGTTGAATGTCCCGCCGCCGGCATCGAGCAGCGTCGTGCTGCCATGCAGGACGGTAATACCTTCCATGGGAATACCGAGATTTTCGGCACAGATCTGGGCCATCCCGGTTTCGACCCCCTGTCCGACCGAAGAAGCTCCGATACGAATTTCAATCTTTCCGTCTTCGGAGATTCCGATCCGCGCGGTCTCCGGCGGTCCGGCGGCGCTGCTCTCGACGAAACAGGCAAATCCGAGACCGAATGATTTGCCGTCGGTTATGGCGCCCTGACGGGCCTTGAGGGTCGGGTAATCAATCTCTTCCAGCAATCGGTTAAATGCGCCGGGGTAATCGCCGTCATCGAACGTCGCGCCGGGATCGTTCGGCAGCAACTCACCCATGCGACA
Organism: Alphaproteobacteria bacterium; assembly: GCA_047619835.1. GTDB lineage: Bacteria > Pseudomonadota > Alphaproteobacteria > MPNO01 > UBA2964 > JAYOEY01. The sequence goes on along the minus strand of JBLHKG010000007.1, from coordinate 7,964 downwards.
GGGCAGCTCCTCCGGTGTCCGCAAATTCGCCAGGCGGATCTCGACCGGATCGAGGCCCAGATCACCTGCCATCATGTCGATCAGGCGTTCTCGGCAGAAATTGGCTTCCACGCGTCCCGGCCCGCGATAGGTGCCGACCGGCGTTTTATTGGTGACCAGCGCCTGCATCTCGGCCTCGAATGCCGGCACGCGATAGGGGCCGGGCAGGAACTGCACGGTCTTGGACGGCACCACGCCGCCATTGGTCCGGATATAGGCGCCCATATCGCCCTGCACAATTGCGCGCATGCCGAGGATTTTGCCATCGCGCGTCGCCGCGATCTCCAGATCGCACACCACATCGCGTGAATGATTGCACGCCATCAGGTTCTCACGCCGGTCCTCTATCCATTTGACCGGTCGACCTGTACGCCTGCTGGCAATCGGTACCAGATAGTCTTCCGGATAAAGCTCGCCGCGCGCGCCAAACCCGCCACCGACATCCTGCTCGATCAGCTCGATCCGGTCCGGGTCGAGGCCGAAAGCCTCAGACAAATGGCGGCGGTTAAAGTAGGTGACCTTGGCGGCGCCGATCAGGCGCAGGCGGGGCGCCGTTTGATCATAATCGGCAATCAGCCCGCGCGTTTCCATCGGGCACGCTGCATGGCGGTTGGTGACGAACCGTTCCCGCCTTGTGTAGGCGGCGTCCGCAAAGGCGGCGTCGATATCGCCACGGCCCACCCGGTAGCGTGTGCCCATATTCTCGCCGGCTTCTTCGAACAGCAGAATATCGCCGGCGGCGGATTGATCGATGCTGGTGACTGCCGGAAGCGGGTCATATTCGACGACGATCTCTTCCAGCGCGTCTTCCGCCAGATAGCGGTTCTCCGCGACCACAACCGCGACCGGCTCGCCGACATAGCGAACCTTGCCCGCCGCAATCGGCGCCTGCAGCATGCGCTCGAACCCCGGAAACGGCGCGAGGCGCAGGGGGATGCGCGGCAAATCCGGGCCGATCTCTTCAGCGGCAAAGATATCGATCACTCCCGGCAGGGCGCGCGCCGCGGTGAAATCAATCGAGAGGATGCGCGCATGGGCATGCGGGCTGCGCAGGATCGCCATCGCCGCCATGTCCGGCAGCGTCACGTCGTCGACAAATGCGCCGCGCCCTGTCAGCAGGCGGGCGTCCTCCAGTCGGGAGACCGATTTGCCGATATAGTGGAATTCCGCGCTGTCGTTCATTATGACAAGTTAATGCGCTAGAATTGGTTACACCACAACCGGCTGAAAAGAGAGAATTGGCAAAATGGATCTGCAACTCGAAGGTAAATGCGCCGCAGTGACCGGCGGTAGCGCAGGCATCGGCAAGATGATCGCGCTGTGTCTGGCCCGCGAAGGCGTCGACGTTGCGATCTGCGCGCGGAGCGCGGGGCCGTTGGAGGAGGCCGCCAAGGAAATCGCCGCCGAGACGGGCCGCAGGATTGTGCCGATCACAGCCGATCTGACCAAGACTGAAGACGCGAATAATTTCATAGACAAGGCGGCCGAGGCATTGGGACGCATCGATATTCTCGTCAACAATGCCGGCGCTGCCGCGGGCGGGGTGCTGGAAACACTGTCCGATGAAGACTGGGAAGCGGCGCTGCAGCTCAAGTTTTTCGGCTATGTCCGCTGTACCCGGGCGGTGATCCCGCACATGAAGCGCCAGGGCGGCGGGCGCGTGGTCAATCTGATCGGCAATGACGGCGTGAAACATTCCTATTGGGAAATTGCCCCCGGCGCGGCCAACGCGGCGGGGCAGAATCTGACGATATCGCTGTCGATGCAGTATGGCGCCGAGAATATAAGCTTCTGCGCGGTCAATCCGGGCCCGGTGCGCACCGAGCGCTGGGCCGGGCTGGTCGATGCCATGGCGCGAGACATGAATTTAACCCGCGAGGAAGCCGATCAGCTGGCGCCTAAAAGCATTCCGCTGGGCCGCATTGCCGAGACGGTCGAGGTCGGCAATCTGGTGACCTATCTGGCCTCGCCGTTGGCCCATTTTGTCAACGGCACGATGATTGAAATCGATGGCGGACAGTTAAAGCCGATCATGGATAAAGCGCGGGATCGCTAGTCGAAACCGTTTGGAAAGGCTCCGCATTCCACCTGCGACAGGAAATCGAGCAGCGCCTGATTGAACAGGGCGGGATCCTCGCTGTTAATCGTGTGGCTGGCGAACGGGACAACATAGAGCCCGGCATTCGGCACTTTTTGCTTCATCATCAGGCAGCCGTCGAGGCAGGCTTCGTCCTCATCGCCGACCACGATCAGCAGCGGCAGAGTCAGTTTTGCCAGATCGCCCTGCATTTCGAACAATGTTGGCCTCTCCATCTGCACCTGCGCCATGGTATGGGCGCTGCCTTTGGCGGAATGGGTGGCGAGCAGGGCGGCGAACTCTGCCCAGCCGCGCGGGTCCTTGTCGCGGAACCGGTGGCGCATCGGGAAATCGGCGTAGCGTCTGGCGGCCTCCTCGATGCCATCCTTCTCGAACATCGCGACGATATCTTTAATCAGCGCGCGGCTTTCGTCCCGGCTATTCGGGGCTGATCCCCAGCCGCACCCGGCTACGGTAAGCGAGCGCACCCGGGCAGGATCGCGAATGCCGAGATGGAGCGCGGTGTAGCCGCCCATCGAATGCCCCACGACATGAGCCGCCTCGCTGCCCGCCGCATCCAGCACCGCGAAGGCATCGTCGATGGCGATGTCCTGGCTGTATTTTGACGGATCGTCCGGCACGTCCGAGGGCGGATAGCCCCGCGCATTGAACGCGATGCAGCGATATTGCCGCGACAGGCGGCGGATCTGCGGCTCCCAGCTTTTCAGCGTCCCGGCGAATTCATGGATGAACAGGACATCCGGCCCCGATCCCGTCACCTCGTAATGGAGCGCCGTCCCGTCGGAAGCGATGCGGATTGACATAAGCCGTCAGACCTTGCCGAGCGCCTTGAGGATCAGCTCGGGCGTCATCGGCTGTTCGGTGACATAGGCGTCGAACGGGCGTAGCGCGTCATTTACCGCGTTCATCATCACGGCAGGGGCGGCCCCGGTACCGGATTCGCCAACGCCCTTGGCGCCCAGTTCCGACACGGTGGTCGGTGTCTGGATGTGGGTCACGTCGATATCCGGCATCTCGCCCGCCATTGGCGTCAGATAGTCGGCCATGGTGCCGTTCTGCAACTGCCCGGCATCGTCATAGATGCAATGTTCGTAGAGCGCGCCGCCGAGTCCCTGCACGCAGCCGCCGCGTACCTGCTCATCGGCGAGCTGTGGATTGATCACCCGGCCGCAATCCTCCACCACCCAGTGCTTGAGCAGCTTGATAAAGCCGGTATCGGGATCGACTTCCGTATAGGCGCCGTGAATCCCGTTGGTGAAGATATAGAGTGCATCGCGCAGTCGGAAGCGCCGCGTCGCCGACAGGATCGGCTGAATGTCGTTGGGCAGCTCGGCTAGCTGAAAATGCCCGATCCGGCCAATCTCGGCGAGCGAAATGCGGATATTGCTCGTGCCGACATCGATCACATTGCCGTTGACGATGTCGAGCGTCGCCGCCTCTGTCTGCAGCAGCGCGCCGGCGATGGTCAGAATTTCCGCGCGGAGCGCCCGGCCTGCCTGCCAGGTCGCTTCGCCGCCAATCGCGGTGGCGCGGGACGCATAGGTGCCGCCGCCATAGGGTACGGCGTCGGTATCGCCCTCGATCACGCGGACCCTGTCGAACGGTATGCCAATCGCCTCGGCGGCGATCTGCTGCATCACCGTGTCGACGCCCTGTCCCTGATCGGTGACGCCGACCATGCAGAGCACGCCGCCGGCGGGCTCCAGCTTGACGGTGCAGGCATCCTGCGAGGCGATGGGCGCGCCGCCCGCGCCGTAATAGCCGGCGGGGCCGGGCGCGGTGCCCTTGATAAAGGAGGCGATGCCGATGCCGCGATAGATGCCCTGCTTGCGCAGCTCCGCCTGTTCCTCGCGCAGCGCCGCGTAATCCATCTTTTCCACCAGCGTCTCAAGGCAGCGCTGATGCGACATGTCCTGCATCTCGATGCCGGCGGCCGAAACGCGGGGATAGGAATCGTCCTTCATGATATTGCGGCGGCGGAACTCAATCGGGTCCATGCCAACCGCATGGGCCGCGCGATCAACCAGCCATTCACCGACCGAATTGCCTATGGGGTGGCCGACCGAGCGATATTGCGAGGTCGGCACGAGGTTGAGATAGACCACCGTCGCCTTGGCCCGGTATTCCGAATGGGCGTAGGGCCCGCCGGTGATATTGAGGATCTGGTTGGCCTCGAACACGCTGGTGCGCGGGTACTGTGAATAGGCCCCGGCAGCGGACAGCACATCGATATCGAGCGCTTCGATGTCGCCTTCCTTGCTGACGGCGATGCGCGCCTTGACCCGGTTCTCACGGGCATGGATGTCGGTGACGAAGGATTCGAGCCGGTCGGCGATAAACTTGACCGGACGGCCGAGAACCATCGAGGCGGCGGTCGTCGCGATCTCGTCGCCAAAGGTGTGAATCTTGAGCCCGAACGAGCCGCCCACGTCGGGGGCGACGACGCGGACATTATGTTCCGGCACGCCGAGGGTGCGCGCGAACACCGCCTGGATCATGTGCGGAGTCTGGCTGGAGGTATGGATCGTCAGCCGTTCGGTGCCCGGATCGTATTCGGCCAGCAGCGCGCGCGGCTCGAGGCTCACCGCTGTATGACGACCGAACTCGAAAACATCTTCCAGCACGATATCGGCTTCAGCGAACGCGGCATCGACATTGCCGGTATCGATCAATTTTTCGAAGGCGAGATTGTCGCCCAAATCGGGGTGGATCACCGGCGTCGCCGGATCGAGCGCGATATTCTTATCAACGACGACCGGCAGCTCTTCCCAGCCGATCTCGACCATCTCACAGGAATCTTCCGCCTGGGCGCGGGTGCCGGCAACAACCATGACCACCGGCTCGCCCTGCCAGCAGGCCCGGTCGACCGCCATCGGGTATTGCGGGGCGGATTTCATCCCGTCGAAGCAGGTGAGGGTGCCGACCCAGGGCGCGGTGCAGCGCGCCGCCAGCTCCTCGCCGGTCATCACCAGCACAACGCCGGGGGCAGCTTTCGCCGCGGTGACATCGATGCTGGTTATTCTGGCGTGGGCATAGGGGCTGCGGACAAAGGCGGAATGGACAATCCGCGCGGCCTGAATATCGTCGGTATAGCGCCCGCGCCCGGCGACCGCGCGCTTGGCGCCATCGCGGCTCAGCGTCCGTCCGACATAGGAATGCTGCCGGTCCAGTGGGGTCAGCAGCGATTTGGGATCGGTATTCATGTCTGCTTTTCCACGTTTTTCTGGTCCGCCCGCCTTTTCATCGTTGTCTCGACCGCGTCGATGATCGCGTGATAGCCGGTACAGCGGCAGAAATTCCCCGAAAGATGCTCGCGAATATCATCACGGCTCGACACCGCGCCCTCGCGCAACAATTCGGCGGTGGTCATCAGCATGCCGGGGGTGCAATAGCCGCACTGCAGCGCGTTGCGCTCGACGAAATTTGCCTGCAGATCGGCGATCTCGCCGCTTTCCGTCAGCCCTTCGATGGTCGTGACTTCCGCCCCGTCGGCCTGTACCGCCAGCATCAGGCAGCCGCGCACCACCACGCCGTCGACGCGCACGGAACAGGCGCCGCAGATGCCGTGTTCGCAGCCGATATGCGAGCCGGTCAGGCCAAGATCGCTGCGCAGAAAATCGACCAGATGTTCACGGACCCGGACGGTGCGGGTCACGGCTTCACCATTCACGGTCAGGGTAATTGCCTGGGTTTCCTCGCTCATGACGCCCTCTCAATCGCTGCATCGAGCGCCCGGCCGGTCAGGACGCGCTGCAGATGCAGCTTGGTTGCCGGACTGCCGAGCAGATTGTCCATCGGATCGAGATCGTCGCCGAGCGCCGCCAGCGCGGCCGCCTTTGCCGCGCCTGGCCAATTCTGGCCGCGAATCGCCGCCATGGCGCCGGTCGCCAGCTTCGGTTTCACTTCGCTGCCGAAATAGACCAGCCTGGCGTCTTCGATTACGTCGCCTGCGATCTTCGCCCGGCAGGCGAGCCCGGCCATGGCGAAATCGCCCTTGCGGCGGGCCAGCTCCATAAATACCGAAACGGTCGCCGCTGTTTGCACCGGGATGCGCGCCTCGATCAGTATCTCGTCGGGCTCGCGCGCGGTTTCGTACAGGCCGAGGAAGAAATCGTCGGCGGTGATCTCGCGCTTGCCGCGGACGCTTTGCACCACCAGTGTCGCTTCGAGCGCGACGGCGCAGGCCGGCATCTCGGCGGCGGGATCGGCCAGCGCGATGCTGCCGCCAAACGTGCCCCGGTTACGCACCGCGACATGGGCGACATGCGGCATGGCCTCAGCGATCAACGGCAGATGTTCCGCCACGATGGGCGAATTCTTTACCTCGACATGCCGGGCAAGCGCGCCGATGCGGACATGATCGCCTTCCAGGCTAATGCCCTTGAGGGCGTCCAGCCGGTTGATGTCGATCAATATGCCGGGTTGCGACAGGCGCATGTTAAGCGTCGGCATCAGGCTCTGCCCACCGGCAAGAATGCGCGCCTCGTCGCCATGCTGCTGGAGCAGCTCGAGCGCCTGGTCCAGGCTCTCGGCGCGGATATAGCTGAATAAAGGGGCCTTCACGTCTCTGGTTCTCTTGGTGATTGAAGGCGGGAACTTCCCACCTTCGACGTGAATTCGCAAGCCGCAGCCGTTTCAAATTCGTCAAAAACAGGCTAACCATGACGCACACACAAACACGGAGCATTGAACGTGGCGAACAAGGACCTGCGAGACTGGATCAGCGCGATTGACGCGGCGGGAGAGCTGCACACCATTACGGGCGCGAATCTGGAAGAAGACATTGGCGGGATCGTCGATATCGTCCAGCGCAAGATGGGCAATCCGGCGGTAATGTTCGACGAGGTGCCGGGCTTTCCCAAGGGGCACCGCGTGATGGCGAACCTGCTGACCTCGGTGCCGCGCATCAATGTCGCGCTCGGTCTGCCGCCCGAATCCTCCGAGATGGATCTGATTCAGTGGTGGCGGGATTATATGGGCCGCGCGCCGAGCTTCGAGCCCAAGCAAGTCAATGGCGGCCCGCTGCTCGAAAACGTCCAGGAGGGCGCCGAGGTCAATATCAAAAGCATCCCGACTCCGGTGTGGCACGAATATGACGGCGGGCCGTTCATCGGCACGGCCTGTATCGTGGTGATGAAGGACCCGGATTCCGGCTGGATCAATTTCGGCACATACCGGGTGCAGTCGCATGAGCCGCGTGTCGCCACGCTGATGATGTCGCAGGGCAAGCATGGCCGGCACATCATGGAGAAATATCACGCGCGGGGCGAACAATGCCCGGTCGCCGTGGTGGTGGGCATGCATCCGTCACTGATGATGATCGGCGGACTGGAAATCCCCTATGGCAAGAACGAGTTCGAGGCGGTTGGCGGGCTGATGGGCGAGCCGATTGAAATCATCAACATGCCGAAGACCGGCCTGCCGGTGCCAGCCAATGCCGAGATCGCCTTTGAGGGGTTTATCGGCCCGGGTGACGAGATTATCGAAGGCCCGCTTGGCGAATGGACCGGCTATTATGCTGGCGGCCAGCGGCCCGAACCGGCTATCCGGATTGAGACGCTGATGTATCGCGACAACCCGGTGCTGCTCGGCGCGGTGCCGGCCGTGCCCCCCAACGACAACACTTTCTATCTCGGCACCTATCGCTGCGGCGCGGTGTGGAACCAGCTCGAAGCGGCGGGCATTCCCGAGATCAAAGGGGTTTGGGCGCATGAGGCCGGCGGCAGCCGGTTCTGGCTCACCATCTCGATCAAGCAGCTCTATGGCGGACATGCCAAGCAGGCCGGGATGGTCGCCGCGCATTGCCATGCCGGGGCCTATTGCAATC
>JBLHKG010000006.1:0-13089 GCA_047619835.1 Alphaproteobacteria bacterium | reverse complement strand
GGCAATGCGGGGCTGATCGCGGAAAAAGCCCTGGAAGCACCGGAGTCTTCTAAGGAAGATGACAAAACCGACGAAGCCGGGCTGGCCTCATAGACCGGATCACTTCAAAACCGGCCCGCGCGACCAGCGGGCCGGAATTCTCCCGGTAAACATTTCTGACATCACAGTTTCCCCGATCCCCACCCCCGATCCCCACCCCGGATCGATCTCACGCGCCGCATATGGTCTGTAGCCCCGGACCGCGGCGCGTTTTTTTAGGGACAGATAGTCAAATTCACCTATTGCCATCTTCTGGACACAAACCGGCCCTGCCGTTAATACTCCTGCCTCCGGTCGGGGCAGAATAGCGCCCGCCGCAGGGGGCTTCAGGACAGCACGATGACCACCAGTACAAACGACATTCGCAAGGCGTTTCTTGATTATTTTGATGGTGACGGGCACGAGCTGCTGCCGTCCTCTCCGCTGGTGCCGCACAACGACCCGACGCTGCTGTTCACCAATGCCGGCATGGTGCAGTTCAAGAACCTGTTTACCGGGCTTGAGACCCGCCCTTATGTGCGCGCCGCGACCTCGCAGAAATGCGTTCGCGCCGGCGGCAAGCATAATGACCTTGAAAATGTCGGCTATACCGCGCGCCATCACACCTTCTTCGAAATGCTCGGTAATTTTTCATTCGGCGATTATTTCAAGGAACACGCGATCGAGCTCGCCTGGAATTTGATTACGAAGGAATTCGCCGTCGATCCGAACCGTCTGGTTGTCACCGTTTATCACGAGGACGATGAGGCGTTGGGTTTGTGGAAGAAAATCGCCGGGCTGCCCGAAGACCGCATCATCCGTATCGCCACCAGCGATAATTTCTGGGCGATGGGCGATACCGGCCCGTGCGGACCGTGTTCCGAGATTTTCTACGATCATGGCGATCGCATTCCGGGCGGCCCGCCGGGCAGTCCGGACGAGGATGGCGACCGGTTTGTCGAGATCTGGAATCTGGTCTTCATGCAGTTTGAGCAAATCGACACCAATACACGTAATGATTTGCCCCGCCCGTCAATAGATACAGGCATGGGGCTGGAGCGCATCGCGGCGGTCATGCAGGGCGTTCACGACAATTACGACATAGATGCGCTGCGCGTGCTGGTCGAGGCCTCGGCCAGCGCCGCCGGTGTCGATCCGGATGGCGAACACCGGGTGTCGAACCGGGTGATCGCCGATCATTTGCGGGCGACCTCGTTTCTGATTGCCGACGGTATCCTGCCCTCAAATGAGGGGCGGGGCTATGTGCTGCGCCGGATCATGCGCCGTGCCATGCGCCACGCGCATATGATGGGCGCGACAGACCCCATGCTGCACCGTCTCGTCGGAGCGCTGGTGAGGGAGATGGGCAAGGCCTTTCCCGAGCTGGGGCGCGCCGAGGCACTGATCACCGAGACGCTGGAGCTCGAGGAAACCCGCTTCAAGCAGACCCTCGATCGGGGGCTCGGACTTCTCGAAGACGAGACCGACCGGCTGGGCGACGGCGAGGCGCTGCCCGGTGAGATTGCCTTCAAACTGTACGACACGTTTGGTTTCCCGCTTGATCTGACCCAGGACGTATTGCGCGGTCAGGGGCGGGTGGTCGACACTGCCGGTTTCGACACCGCGATGGCGCGCCAGAAGGCGGATGCCCGCAAGGCATGGGCAGGGTCGGGCGATGCCGCCGACGAAACCGTGTGGTTCGATCTCCGCGAGCGGTTCGGCGCCACCGAATTTCTTGGCTATGGCGCGGAAAGCGCCGAGGGCCAGATTGTTGCGATTGTGAAAGATGGTGCGGTTGTTGATAGCGCCGCAGACGGCGAGCAGGTTTCCGTGCTGGTCAACCAGACACCGTTCTATGCGGAATCGGGTGGCCAGATTGGCGACACCGGTACGCTGTCCGCCGCGAGCGGGGCGCGCCTGACTGTTGACGATGCGCAAAAGAAACTGGGTTCCCTGCATGTTCATAACGGCAGGGTTTCCGGCGGAACGCTGTCGGTCGGCGATGCGGTTCAGCTTGTTGTGGATCATGACCGCCGGGCTGCGCTGCGCTCCCATCATTCGGCGACGCATCTGTTGCATGCCGCACTGCGAAACCATCTCGGCGAACATGTGACGCAAAAAGGTTCGCTGGTCGCGCCGGGGCGTCTCCGGTTCGATGTCAGCCACCCCAAGGCAATTGGAGCGGATGAACTAAAACTAGCCGCTGCCGACGTTAATCGCGAGATTGGCCGCAATGGGGAAGTGACGACCCGTTTGATGACACCCGAGGAAGCTATCGAAACCGGCGCGATGGCGCTGTTCGGTGAAAAATATGGCGATGAAGTCCGGGTTGTGGCAATGGGCGGCAGCGATAACGCGCCTTTTTCGGTCGAGCTTTGCGGCGGCACTCATGTCGCGCGGACCGGCGATATTGGCCCGTTCCGGATTGTCTCCGAAAGTGCGGTTGCCGCAGGCGTTCGTCGGATAGAGGCGGTTGCCGGTCAGGCGGCGCTGGATCTGATGGAACAAACTGAATCGCTGCTCGATGCGGCGGCAAAGGCGCTCAATGTTGCGCCGGTGCAGCTTCCGGAACGCATTGCGGCGTTGCTGGATGAGCGCAAGCGGCTGGAGACCGAGCTTTCCGAAATGCGCCGCAAGATGGCAACCGGTGGTACAGGTGGGGCCGCAGAGGCAGGTCACAAAGACGTCGGCGGTATTGCCTATGCCGGGCGGGTACTCGATGGCGTGCCGGCGCGGGAGCTCAAATCCTTCGCCGACGATCTCAAGAAACAGCTCGGCTCTGGCGTCGTGGCGCTGTGCAGCAATGCCGATGGCAAGGCATCGCTGGTGGTGGGCGTAACCGATGACCTTACCGACAGGCTCGATGCGGTCGCGCTGGTGCGTGTTGGCTCAGAAGTGCTTGGCGGAAAAGGTGGGGGTGGCCGCCCCGACATGGCGCAGGCAGGCGGCCCGGATGCAGGCAAGGCCGATGAAGCACTGGCGGCAATCGAAGCGGCGCTCGCAAACGGATAAGCGCTACAACCGCGCGGAGTCGGTCGGTGGACCCGTAATGGCGTCTTCACGCAGGGCATCAAGCGCGTCCTCCGCTGTCGCGACAAGTCTGTACAGCGCGCGTGTCGGCGGGGCGGCGAAGCCATGTTCGACGGTCCCCGCGATGAGCCCGTCGAGATTTTGCCAATAACCGGCGACATCAATGATAGCAATCGGTTTGACATGCATGTCCAACTGCTTCCAGGTGATGACCTCGAAGGTCTCTTCGAGGGTTCCAATGCCACCGGGCAGCGCGATAAACCCGTCGGCGAGGTCGAACATGCGGCGCTTGCGGTCATGCATGGAATCGACGATGTCGAGCCGGGTGACCCCGCGGTGTCCATGTTCGCGCTCAACCAGATAATCGGGAATGACGCCGATTACCTCGCCGCCGCCAGCCAGCGCCGCATTGGCGACAGCGGCCATCAATCCGGCATTGCCGCCGCCGAAGACAAGAGTGATACCGTTTTGCGCCAGCAATGTGCCGAGTCGCCGGGCAGAATTCTCGAAAAGGGGATTATTGCCCTTGGCGGCACCACAAAAAACGCAGATCGAACGGATGTCGGCTTTTTTCATGGTGCTCTGCGTTCCTGACGGGCACGGAATCTGTGGAATGTTCCGATAACTACTTGACGGACGGTTGGAAAGGTAGAAAATTCGGCTGGAAGAATAACCCGACCGGTGGCATAAACACGCCATAAAGGTCTCAAACAACGAGGAGGTTCACATGAAAAACTTGGTACGCGTATTTGTGCTTGCCGCAGCCGGTATAGGCTTTGGCGCAGCGCTTGCGGTTGATACCGCGTCCGCGGCGGATGCCGTTCAGATCCGCCAATCGATCATGAAGGAGATGTCGGGTCACAGTAAGACGATCAAGAAGTATCTCAAAGGCCACAAAAACCCAAAGAAGGCGGCCCGGCTTGCAACGGCTGGTGATGTAGAGCTTCGTGCAGGGGCGATGGTCGGCATCGCGAACCGTTTGACGAGTTATTTCCCGAAGGGCACAGGGGCCGGGGAGTATGCTGGCAAGACCCGTTCAAAGGCCAAGATCTGGACCGACTGGGCAGGGTTCCAGGCGGCAGCCAAAAAGCTGGCTGGCGCAGCCGGAAAGCTGGAAGCTGCGGCTGCGACAGGTGAGAAGGTAAAGATCAAAGCTGCGATGAAGGGTATTGGCAAAGCCTGCGGTAGCTGCCACAAGAAATTCCGGGTTCCGAAGAAAAAGAAAACAAAAAAGATGAAGAAAGCTTCCTGATCGCTTTATCCGGTTAAACGCCGTGAGGCGAGGATCGCAATTACAAAGGGCGGCATTGGCCGCCCTTTGTTTGTCCGTATTTCTGATTTCGGCAGGCACTGCGCCCTTCGCCCAGAGTAATCCAGCCGCACACGGCGCAATGCTGTTCGCCGTCGGCGGCTGCGCCAATTGTCATACCGACACTGAAAAGAAAGGCAAGACGCTGGCTGGCGGCCTTGCGCTTAAAACGCCGTTCGGCACGTTCTTCTCGCCCAATATTTCAGCCGATAAAACCCATGGTATCGGCGGCTGGAGCGATGACGATTTCATTCGCGCAATGCGGGATGGCAAGGCGCCGGATGGCGGCCATTATTTTCCGGTATTTCCCTATACATCCTTCACCAATATGACGGATGCGGATTTAAAGGCGGTCAAGGTCCATATATTTACGTTGCCGGCAGTCGCACAGCCAAATAAGCCGCATGATGTCGGCTTTCCCTTCAATATCCGCTTTGGCCAGTTTTTCTGGAAGCTGCTGTTTTTTACCAAGGGCCCCCTCCGACCCGATCCGTCAAAATCGCCGGAGTGGAACCGTGGCGCCTATCTTTCGAATGCGGTCGCCCATTGCGGTGAATGCCATACCCCCCGTAATGCCCTGGGTGGGCTCGACCGGGATCGCTGGCTGGCCGGTACCGAAAAGGGCGAAGGACCGGAGGGATTGGCGGTTCCCAACATCACGCCAGATCCTGACGTCGGGATCGGCAAGTGGAGTATCGAACAAATCACCGAATTTCTCGGAAGCGGCGAACTCCCCGACGGAGATTATGCCGGGTCGTTGATGGCGGAGGTGATCGAAGACGGGACGGACAAGCTTAGCCAGAGTGATCGCCGGGCCATCGCGGTGTATATAAAGTCCTTGCCGCTCCTTTAGCGGATTTCATCTATCAAATTTAGCTGGGCGTTGTTCGTTGGGGGCGGTGCAGGATTGCATGATTCGTCCTGGCGGATTGCACCGCGTGATCCCGTGGACTACCCTCAAACGGGATCGTTCTGAATTTTAGCCTATGGAGGGCAACGGTGGGTAAACCGCTCTATCTGGCTTTGGCGGGCGTCATCATTGCAGTGGTCGCCCTTGTCCTCAACTTCGTGGTTGATGACAATAAAAGCGCGGACAACAAAACGTCACCTGTCGAGCCGTCTCCGATTGTGGCCGCGACACAGCAAAAAGCCACAGTGTCCCAGAATCCTGTGCCTGTTCTTAAACCGGAAAACATAACCACGTCAGCAACTGCGGAAATTGGGCAGGTAAAGCAGGCGCCGACTGCTGATGCGCCGAATGCTGACGCGCCGACTGCTGATGCGCCGACTGCTGACGCGCCGACAGTAAAGGCGGTTACGGGCACCGTAGCTTCTGGCAAGGCGGCAATTGGCAAGGTCGCTACAGACAGGTTATCTGCCCGTAAAACTATCGCTCCGACGACGAAAAAATCAGCCATCATACGGCCGAGCTTCGACATCGTTCGGGTCAATCCGCAGGGTGACGTGGTGATCGCCGGCCGTGCTGCACCCAATGCGGAGGTTACAATCCGCGATGGCGATACGACGACCGGGACCGTGCGCGCGGATGGTCGTGGCGAATGGGTGTTCGTCCCAAAGAAGCCTTTGCCGGCGGGTAGCCGGGAGCTGACGTTGACCTCCAAAAACCCAGATGGAACAGTGACGACAGCAGACCGCAATGTGGTTGTTGCTGTCCCCGAATCAGGCAAGGATATTGCGGGCAGGGCCCTCTCCGGGGAGAAAGACAGGAGCCGCTCAGGTCCGCTGGCGGTGCTGGTGCCGCGCGATGGGGCAGGTGCGTCCCGCGTTATCCAAAAGCCGGGGCAAACCGCAAATGTTGGCCCGGCGCCAGAGGTCGCCAGCAAGTCCGGGGAGTTGCCGCCGCCGCTGGCGCTTGAAGCGGTCGATTATGATCAAACCGGACGATTGGTTGTGACCGGACGTGCTGCGTCGGATCGGAACGTCAACGTCTATCTCGACAACCAGTTGATCGGGGCGTCGCCGGTTGGTGAAACCGAGCGATGGAAAGTTGCTCCGGCCCGGGATGTGCCGCCGGGCCTTTACGCGCTTCGCATCGATCAGGTCGACCGTCAGGGAAAAGTCGATGCCCGAATCGAGACGCGGTTTGCCCGCGCCGGGCACACGGAACAGACTCTGCGGGAGGGGGCGGTAGAGGTTCAGTCTGGCCATAGCCTGTGGCGGATTGCACGAAGGATCTACGGTCGAGGCATACGATACACGGTGATATATGAGGCCAATCGCGGACAAATCCGTGATCCGGATCTCATATTTCCTGGACAGGTTTTCCTGGTTCCTCCAGACAAGAAACCCTGAAATTGACCCCGTAACATTTGAGAAATTTGTCGGTCACTGACCGTAAGCTTTAGGCGGACGTGGGGCTGGCCAGGTTTCAGATTCCCTTGAGACGATGATCCATGACTTCACACAGCGGCTTCAGGCTGATCGCCATGACGGCAGTACCCGCCACGACATAGGATGGTGGTGGCTTGCTGGAAAATGACATCAGCCGGCGGGCATAAACCGCATTACTCTTGTCGACCGTTACATCCGTATCCTCGATGAGTTTGGCGGCATCGACAATCGACTGGATCTGCCGTCGCGACTCCACCGATTCCGCACTAAAGGGAATATGTCCCAGTAAGCCGCGGATCAGCAGTTCCGCTCCGCCGGATTTTCGCGATCGGATGGCGGCGTCAAACCGGCGCCCGCAATATTCGAAGCGGAAAGTGGCGGGCAAGGGAACGTGATGCGAGGCGAGTATGCCGGCATTTTCGGGTTCGCCTGCTTGTGAAAACGATTGTCCTAATTGAGTAATGTTTTGTTGGGTCATCGGGGAGCGCATATACCATTGTGGCGGACGAGAGCGTCTGTCCTGCTTAGCGCGAAGCTGTCTAATAAGTCGTTAAGGACCGAGTTCAGTCAAAAAATTAACTCCCGTGATCCCTGTCCCAGAGCTCCCGTATTTTGTCGCGGAGGACTTTGCCCCGGTCTGACTTGGGTAAATCGTCAATGACGTAAATGTGTTTCGGCGCCTTGAATTCCGGAAGGGATTTCGCGCAATGCGCCAGGATGGCCGCTTCGCCTGCGGTCTCGCCCGGTTTGGCAACGACATAGCAGACTACTTCCTCGCCATAGATGGCATCGGGAACGCCAATTGCGGCGGCCTGGCTGAGTGACGGATGCTCCAGAAGGACGTTGTCGATTTCGATGGGCGCGATATTGACCCCGCCACGAATGATCAAATCCTTGGTACGTCCGGTCACGCGCACAAAACCATCCTCATCCATGATGGCAAGATCACCGGTCCGGATGCGAACTTTTTCGTAATCTTCCCATTCGCCTTCGGGCGAGATTATCGCGGTGCAGGTCTGCGGTCCGCCGATTGTCACTTCTCCTTCTTCGCCCTGCGCTACGGCGTTTCCGTCATTGTCGACAATCAGGAATTCCTGATGCTTGGCTGGCGGGCCGACAGTGCCCATCCGGCGCCGGTAATGCCGGTTGCCGCAAATCCATCCCGCTTCCGACATGCCGTATAGCTGCAGCAATGTGACGCCATACATATCCTCGAACCGTTTCCACTGTTCGGGCGACAGCGGCGCCGTGGAACAGGTCATCAGCCGCAGGGAGGGTATGTCTTCTGCGGTAATTCCGGTTGGCTCATTGAGCAGTATATTGACGACAGTCGGCACGCCTGCGGAAAACGTGATCTCATGCGTTTTGATCCAGTCGAAGAACCGGCTCCGCGAAAACCGTCGGGATATATACATGGACAGCCCGGTGAGAATCCACGGACCGAGGCTGAGAACCTGCGCTGAATTCCAGCCAAAGGATCTATATTCCAGGGTCCGGTCATCCGCCGTGAGACCGAGAAAATCGACCGTATTAAGGCCGTTCAGCCAGTACGCCTCGTAATCATAGACCACGCATTTCGGTCGCGACGTGGTGCCGGAGGTGCAGAAGATGCAGGACAGGTCGCTGGCTTCGTTCTCACTCTCCACTTCCGGTAGGGACGCGGTCGCGGCGATTACGGTGAAAAACTCATCTGCATTGATATCGCCCGTCATGTCCGGGTCCCAGCGATCGAATCGCAGGCTGTCGCCGCCGATACCATCGGTTAACGACGCGCCGTCGAGTCCGTCCTGCCAGAGGGTCAGCTTGGGCCCAATCGATTTCAGCAGAGAACTGATGTGGCTGGCGTTGATTTCGACATTCAGCGGGCAGATCACCGCGCCGAGGCGCCATATCCCCATCCAGATGATCATTTTTTCCAGGCCTTCGTCCGACAGGACGCCGATCCTGTCGCCTTTACCGATGCCTCGCGCTGCAAGATAGCGAGCAACCCGATTGGCCCACTCGGCGAGCAGGTCCCAGCTAATGCCGCGATCCTGATCGAGATCGAACAGGGCGATCTTGTCGGGATGTCGGTTGCGATAGGTATCGAGGACCCAACGGATGGACTGAAAGGGAATATCCATCTCCGGCTGGGCGAATTTTTGGTCTGTGATTTTCATTTGTTCCGGTTCGTGCGACGGGCTCGAATTCTTTCTATTAATGGCGCGCCGTCAAGGGCAGAGGAGACAGAACATGATACGACAGGTGCGATGGTTTCGTTCGAACAATTTCGTTCGCTGACGATTTTCTCAATTGTTGAGGTGAGATCGGAGGACAATTATACGATTTGGAGCGCTGGAAGGGGGGCGGCGAAGGGGGCGGATGCCGCTCTTCTGGAGGCTTCACTGAACCGCTTAACAAACGTTTGTATCAATGTATTACAACAATTTTAACCACAGGAAAGAGTCGCTGGCCGTTGCGAATTATGCTATGAAACGAGGACTCCGTTGGAAGACGGTGGCGTGTTGGTGGCGTGTTGGTGGCGGGCGGATCGTTATTGGCGGTGTTTTACGTGCGCAGATACGTTTGAGGCTGCGGGATGGAAATGTGGAACACAATGCGACAAAACATGGGTCAGGCTGTCAAAATATTTTACAGTTTAGCTGGTTGTGTTAGGCACGTCCGAGCTAAGTGACTGATTTTCCTGAATTTAAGGAAGTTGGCATGAATCTTGCGGATATGTGAGCAGAAGGTTGGTTGAAAACGAAAAAAAGTGTGCGTTGGATGAGGTTTTTTGTGAACACAGGCGGGCGAATGATAGTATCCGCGTTCAGGCCGAACCGGTTTTCCGGGTCGGTCGGCTGTGTTCTTGTCTCTGCCGCATTGCTGATTTCTGTGCCTGGCCTGATTGACGCAGGGGCTGTGGTTCGTGATTCGGCGAGTGCTCCGAAATGAGGACACTTGGAACAACGGCCATTGCGCTCGCCATCGCAGCATTTACGTTTGCGATGTCTCCAACAAATTCGCTTGCGATGGATCCTGTTGACTGGTCTCCCACCGCAGAGCTGCCGGATAATATTTTTACCGCTAACGGGACTCAGAGGATCGATATCCTGGATATCGGCTATAGCGGCGCCGCAAACGATGGCGTGAGGTTTGTGGCCGATTCCAATCCCACTTCACCTTCGACGGGAACCGGCGTGTTCGATCCATTCGTGCGGATCCAGCGGGGGACTGGCTCGTGTAACAACAGCCAACCGTGCGAAACCGTCAATGGCACGAAGGTGGGCAGCCAGAGAGGTTTCAATACCGATGCAGGCGAGCCCGGCGTAAATTATGAGACCAAGGTAGGTACGTGGACCCACTCCGTAATGATGAGCGATTTCAATATCACCGGATCCACCGGCTCTATCCAACTTCAGCTCGACGCCAATCAGAACGGTGCGGCGGGAAGCGACACCAACAAGCTGGTGATTACCGATCTGCAGATTTTCATTGGATCCGATCCGAATTTGGCGGCGCCGGAAGACGCCGGTAACGGTACAGGCTATAGCGGGTCGACTTTCGATCCAGGCGATAACGGACTGCTCGGGAACGCGCCGGTGTGGCAGCTCGATAGTGAAGAAAATGGCAACGTCGATATCCTGCTTCAGGCGTCGATTTGCGACAATGGCGGCCAATGTGGCAGCGGCCATGGCGACATGAACGTCTTCATCCCGGTCGAATTGCTGGGAACCTTCAGCGATACCGACTATTTTGTGTTCTATTCAGAATATCTCTATGTGAATGACGGGTTTGAGGAGTGGCGCATTGGTGGCTATGTCCCGGGCGAGACACCATCACCAAAAGTCTCCGAGCCAGGCACCGTCGCAATCTTCGCCCTTGTTGGATTTGGTGTCCTTTGGCGACGCAAGCGCAGGCTTAAAACCCTTCGCTGACGGTTGATCGTTTTAGCCGGTAGCTGTCTTATCAAATCTTCATTTGGTAATTACGCTGATGCCTCACGTTAAATATGGGCGTCCGGCATGATGAAATCTCTTTCGGTGGATTTACGAGAACAGCTGATCTCTTCCGTTGAAGGTGGGGTTTTGCGGCGCTCCGCGGCGGAATGTTTTCGGGTTGTGGTATTTCCGGGGGATAGCGTCTCTTCGGCCCCGTTATTCCAAGTCCTGGGAGTGTGGGAGCAGGGTCGAGGCCCTGCTTCAAATTGTCTCTCTCTTTCTGCGTAGCCGAGCTAATCAAGGGCGGGGTAGGGTTAGCAACATTTCCCGTGCCTGATCGCTACCATCGAACTTCCCGTCCAATTCCAATGCTTTTTCGAGTTCCTGACGGGCCTCGCTTTGTCGGCCTAACAGATTAAGCGCGACGGCTAGATGATAGCGCACTTCTCCGTTATCTCCGGTGCGGGTAAAGGCCTGACGCAACAAGGTAAGGCCCCGTTCGACATCACCGGTTTTGACCAAAAGCCAGCCAAGCGTGTCAAGCGTCACGGGATGTTCGGGGGCAAGTCTGTAAGCCCTTTCAGCAAAATAAAGGGCTCTCGAATCTCCCAGTTTCTGGTAAAGCCCGGCTAGATTATTTAACAGGACGGCAGTGTTGGGCCGCAATTTCAACAATGACTCATTGAGCTTGATGGCGTCGTGAAGACGGCCCGCACGCCGGTAGGCGCTGGCCAGGACCCGCTGCGCGGCCAGGTCGTTGGGGTGCGCCTCAGCCCATTTTTCAAGGCCGGCCAATGCTTCTCCCGTACGACCAGCTTGATAATTTGCCTCATAAATCCGGTTGATCGCATCTGATCCGTCGGCCTTGGCGACTGCGGCATTGAACGCCGAGATAGCTTCGTCATAGCGCTTTGCCCGCAAGAACAGCTCACCGGCCACGATGTCGCCAATACGGGCTTCAGGATGAGCTTTCCGGAGTTCTGTGACCAACTCTATTGCGCGTGCGGTGTTCCTTTCGTTTGCCTCAAATCTGATTAACTCGATGAGTGTTGGCAAATATTTCGGATTGATGGCGAGCGCTTTTTTCAGGCTATCGCGCGCGCCCTCGGTGTCGCGGGCCCATTTCTGCAGCCGTGCTACCTTGTGCAGCTCTTCCGGGGTTTGTGGCACAAGTTCGACGAGGCGCCTGAATCGCTGTGCAGCGTCAGAATGTTTATTGGTCTTTACGAGGATTCGTCCCAACGCCTCTACGACTTTGACGTTGTTAGGATTGGTAATTTCGAGATCCCGCGCCAGATTTAATGCCACATCGATGCGTTTCTGCCGGGTATAAAGGTCGATCAGCAGGATTTTTCGCTCAGTCGAATTAGGATCCAGTACGGAGATCCTTTGCAACATACGAATCGCGTCGTCGAGTTTGTTTCGCGATATGGCAACGCGCGCCAACCCATCCATCGCCTTAACGTATTTTGGCCTGATTTTCAGGATATGGTCATATCGGTTCTTGGCGGCGTCGACATTCTTTTCGTCCATGTCGAGATTTGCCAGATTAAAATGCGCTGGTATGTACATCGGATCAGACTTGAGCGCCTTTTCGAACAGCACTCTTGCCTTTTTCAGGTTGCGCTTCCCCATCTCGGCCGCCCCGGCAAGATTATAGGCAATGGGGTTCAAGGGGTTTTTTCTGGCAATTTTATCCGCGGTACGGATTGCCTCGTCGTAATTACCTTTTTTCAAATAAAACAGACCTAGAAGTAAGCCGGGCTGTGAGCCGTCTGAAGCCAGGGAAAGTGCGTTTTTAAGATCCTTTACTGCCTCGTCCGTTTGTCCCTCAGCCAACCGGCTTAAACCGAGTTGGGTACGAATTCGCGACGTGCCCGGCGCCAGTGTGGTGGCTTTTTCAAGCATGATTGTGGCGTCGGAAAACTTTTTGGCACGCATATACGCATCGGCCAGTAAAATATAAATTTCTGTATCTTTGGGCGTCAAAAAAAGCGCAGGCTTAAGAATTTTTATGGCCTCCCATGCGTCGTTTTTACGCAACAGCATCGAACCCATCATTTTACGCGCTCCGGCATGGTTCGGAGCAATTTCTAAATACCGGTGGAGATATTTATAGCTATCTTCGTAATTGCTCCTGGCGTAACCAATGGCCCCCAACAAGAGGAGGCTAGGAGGGTGATTGCGGACAAATTCGGGGTCTCGTTTTTTTAGGAGTTGCTCCGCCTCAGCCAGGACAGCCTTTGCTTCATTCCCCTTGCCACTCCGCTTGAGAATTATCGACTGCATATAGGCCGCGCGCATTTCTCTCGGCGCATTTGCACGGATAAACTCAATATCGATAAGCGCTTCTTGGTCCCGCCGAAGCGCGACAAGCACCGATGCACGCCCTATACGAGCCGGTATGTGGGAGTCTCTGATCTCGATCGCTTTGCCGTAGCTTTCGGCTGCGCCGGCATA
>JBLHKG010000005.1:0-13462 GCA_047619835.1 Alphaproteobacteria bacterium | reverse complement strand
ATAGATCAAAACCGCATGCGCTTCCGCGAAGCGGACGATGGCGTGAATGTATTCTGTCATACTGGCGTGCTCAGGATAACGCGTAAAAATCGGAACCGATTGGCACTTCGGAAGCAGCGGGAGCCCCGCGGGTTCCTCTATCGGTCGCTGCCTCGATGGCTTTGACGACCGCCGCCTCGCTGTCGGGTCCCCGCTCCATCACGATCCCGGCTCCCTGCAGATCGATGAGGTCGATATTCACGTCGGCAGGAAGCTGGGCACAGCGCAGGATGTCAGCCTCAATATCTGCCGGTGAGCGTTCGCCTCCGGACCCCATGCGCACCCGCGTGATATGGATGCCCAGACGGGCCGTTGGCGGAAGGGCGATCATTCGTCTTCCCTTTTTGAAGATGTGCCAATTACGATATCACGATGATCGGGCGACGTCTTTCCTGCCCGGAACAGCCTTAATCCAGGGCATGATCGGCTAGCTTTGCGGTGTCCAGCGGGGCCAGGTCATTCTGACGGATGATGTCGCGCAGCAGATCGACATAGTCCGTCGCGCGCTGCGAATAGCGCTTGAGATATCCTGCAAGAGCCAGACCAGAACGTTTGCCGCGCGCCCTGGCATCCCGTAGCGCGCGATAGGCGGCATTGCTGTTGATGTTGCGGGTGTAATCCCAGACGGATCCGACCAGATGTTCGTATGATTTTACCGCATGGCGGCTGTCGCTTGAGGCGTCGCGCGGTTTCAGCCCCTCGCCTTCCGTGAAGGTCCACTGCCCAAACAATGCATTACCGTCGAGGGCGAAGCGCGATGACCCCCAGCCGGTTTCCGCAGCGGCCTGGGCGAGGGCGAGGGACGGCGGAATTGGGGCAACCCGGCGTCGGAGCGTTTCTGTGCGACCCGGCTCGGTGCGGTAGAGACGCGCGATGTCCGATAGCCAGCGTTCTTCGGACGGCTTCAATGGTGCGCCGGCCCGTCGCTTGTCGAACAGTGAGAGCAGCTGTTTGCGTTGCGCCGTGATATGCCTGTTCACCCGCAGGACCAGTGGCAGGACGGTGCGGATAAACAGGCTCTTTCGGGCGTCCGTATCCTTCAGACCGGCAAAGCCGTCGGGCAGCTCGCGCAACAGCATCTGCGGCACGGTGGTCTTGCCGCTGCGCACGGAGGCGAGTTCGTAACCCGACTCATCGAACAAACGCTCGAGGCGGTTGGGGTCCTTGATGACGAGCCGCGATCCTGAACCGGTCAGCGGCGTCAGCGGCGGCAGGCCGACAACGCCATATGAATCGCTTAGATGTCTGATGGCAACGGATAGCAGGACGATAGCGATAGCCGCAGCGACGCCGAGCGCCAGTGTTCTACGCAAGGGCGCAATAGGGCGGGGAGCCATTGATCTCAGGCCGTCCGCGTATCAGGAACTCTCGGCGCCATAATAGAGATTCACGGTGTGTTTTGCCTCGGCAAAAAACAGCCAGCGCTCGACAAGGGTCCCCGCCATTCCGATCAAGACGGCGGCGCCGGCGCCAAGATAGCGTAGCGAGGGCTCGGATTCGACAGTCACCAGTGCGACGACCCACGGTATCAGAAAAAACCCTAAAAAGGCTGCGCGGCGCAGCGAGTAGATGTGCCTGCGGGCGACCTGAAACCCCATCTCCTGCTGGATGTAGTTTTCCTGGGTGTTGGGGGCATCGAGCAACCGTACCGGTCCGTCTTCTTCTTTGAGCCCCAGCGCGCTGGTCGACGGGACCCAT
The DNA here is from genome assembly GCA_047619835.1 of Alphaproteobacteria bacterium. Taxonomy (GTDB): domain Bacteria; phylum Pseudomonadota; class Alphaproteobacteria; order MPNO01; family UBA2964; genus JAYOEY01. The sequence goes on along the minus strand of JBLHKG010000005.1, from coordinate 11,725 downwards.
GTTGGGTGGTCATCGATAAAGATCCAGTATTTGCGTTTGAAGAAAAAGGCAACGACGCCGGAGAGGACCAGAAAAACGCCTATCCACGGCGTATGGAGATCCAACAGATGGGTGATCAGGTTGAACCACAAGGCGCCGGTCCATAGGGCAATACTGAGATAGACCCGCACCGTATGCGGATTGTACCAGGCCCGGATCGGTCTCAGACTGGCATAAATCATGCCGGTGGCGATGACGGTCATAATCGAGAAGACGATGGTCATGGCGGCAAACAGATTGGCGGCGCCGTCGAGGGAGCCAAGGACCACCCACCAAAAGGCGAGCAGCAGCGCCGGCAGATAGGTCACAATTGCCAGCACCCCTTCGCGCGACAACCAGGACGAGCGCCATTGCGAGAGGGCCCGCCATGCCCGTTCCGGGTGTCCGAGATGGAAGGTTGAAGTCAGCAACCCGGCGGTAATCATGAGGAGCGCCAGGACAAAGCCGGAAATGCCGAGCCAGCGGTCGGGCTGAACACCCCCGGTCAAAGCGAACAGCGCCATGGCCATGAGCAGACCATAGCCCGCGCCGGAGAAAGTGGTGAAAATGATAACGGAATAGGCGGGATGCATGGGAGATGGCCTCAGCGCGACAGAATTCGATCGATCCAGCGGAACAGCCCGTCGCCGGCAGCGGCGTTGACTCCGTTTTCTCCCATCGGCAGCGGGCTGGGCGTCAGCGATTTTGGACCGTCATCGGCGCCCGCGCGGCGCGGCCGCGGCGGCAGATACTGATTGACCGGCTTGTAGCCGAGCTCTTCCATCAACGAGACGCCGCCGCGTTCCCTGACCAGGCGGGACACCTCGGAATTGACGTCGCCGAGATCGCCGAAATGCCGGGCATTCGACGGGCAGGTCGACACGCAGGCCGGCACCCGGTCAACCTCATCGAGGTTCTCGTTATAGATACGGTCGATGCAGAGGGTGCATTTCTTCATCACCCCGGCATCGTTATCATATTCGCGCGCGCCATAGGGGCAGGCCCAGGAACACAGCTTGCAGCCGATGCAGATATCCTCGTTGACCAGCACGATGCCGTCTTCTTCGCGCTTGTAGGACGCGCCGGTCGGGCATACTTCGACGCAGGCGGCGTTCTCGCAATGCAGGCAGGAGCGTGGGAAGTTGACGGTGCGGCTGTTCTCCGCCTCGCCATATTCATAGCTGTGCACCCGGTTGAACCACACACCGCTGGCGTCGGCGCCGAACGGGTTGTCGTCGGGCAGCGGCGCCGAATGACCGCCGGTGTTCCATTCTTTGCAGTTGACGGCACAGGCGTGACAGCCGACGCAGGTATCGAGATCGATGACCAGGCCGAGTTTCTTGCCGACGTTTTCGGGCGGCAGCATGGTCATGACGCGTCTCCTGATTTGCCGGCTCCAGCCCTCATTTTACGCGCATACATCAACCCGTAGCGCAGGATATTCGGTCGCTCGGGCAAGCCGGGGGGGGGCGTCAGCGTCTCGAACTGCGGCGAGGTTTCCGGCAACTCATCTTCCGCGCATTTTTCGATCCGGACACGAAGGTCATACCACGCTGCCTGACCGGTCACCGGATCGGAGTTTGAATAGCGATAGCCATCCTCGCGCGCCGGCAGTAAATCCGAGATCACATGATTAAGCAGGAAGCCGGTCTTGGCTTCCGGCGATTCCGGATCCAGGTTCCACGCGCCGGCCCGTTTGCCGATGGCGTTCCAGGTCCACAGCGTGTGGGTGTTGACCCCGTCCATCAGCTTGAGCCGCGCCTTGATCCGGCTGTGATGGCTGATGATCCAGACCCAGTCGCCGTCTTCGAGATCGAGACGGGTCGCTTCGGTCCGGTTCATATAGATCGGATTGGTACCGTGAATCTGGCGCAGCCAGGCGTTTTGCGATCCCCAGCTATGATACATCGCCATCGGCCGCTGGGTGACGGCATGCAGTGGATATTGCGACACATCAATGGCGGCGCCTTCAAACGGCGGATACCAGAAGGGCAGGGGATCGAAATAGGTCTCAACGCGTTTCCGTTCGCTGTCGGGCGGCTGCACCTTGCCATGGCCCTGCGCTGCCAGCCGGAAACGCTGCAACGGTTCGGAATAAAGCTGCATGATGATCGGGTTGGGCGCGCCGATAAATCCGACCGACGCGGCGTATTCCAGATAATCCTTGTTGGCATGCTTGAAATAGCGCTGTTCCGGCGGCAGCTTCTGCTGCCAGAAAGCGCCGTTTTCGATATAGCGCTGAAGCTGGTCGGGATTGGGCGCACCGGTTCCATGGCTGGTGCCGTCCTTGCCGCGCCAGCCGGCCAGCGTGCCTATCCCCGGCGCGCGCTCGTGATTGACAATGTAATCGGCATAGCCGCCGGGATAGCGGGGCGCGCCGTCGTCTTTGATCAGCCCGGGAAGGCCGATCCGGGCGCCGAGATCGATTAGCACATCCTGGAACGGGCGCACGTCGCGGTCGGGCTGGACCACAGGCTGGCGAATGGCATCGGCCGCGCCGTCGGCGCTGCAGATCGGCCGGTCGAGCAGCGAAATACAGTCCCAGCGTTCGAGATAGGTGGTATCCGGCAGGATCAGATCGGCATAGGAGACCATCTCGGAGAAATAGGCATCCGAATAGATGATCTTGGGAATGCGGTACTCGCCGGTGGCCTCGTCCTTAGCCGTCAGCATCTCGATCGTGCCGCCGGTATTCATCGACGAATTCCAGCTCATGTTGGCCATAAACATGAACAGCAGATCGATCGGGTAGGGATCGTGATTATGGGCGTTGGTGATGACCATATGCATCACGCCATGCGCTGACAGCGGCGATTCCCATGAAAACGCCTTGTCGATGCGCAGCGGCTTGCCGTCCTCATCGACCAGCAGATCCTCGGGCCCGGTGGGGAAGCCGAGCGGCGGGCCGGCCATCGGCGTGTTGGGCGCGATTTCGCCGAGCTTGCCGGCTGGTTTCAGCGGTGGCGGCGCGACCTTGGGGAACGGCGGCTTGTAGCGAAATCCGCCGGGGCAATCGATGCTGCCCAACAGAACCTGCAACAGATGCAGCGCACGGCAGGTCTGGAATCCGTTTGAATGGGCTGAAATGCCGCGCATCGCATGCATCGCGACGGGCCTGCCGATCATCGTCTCATGACGCCGCCCGGCCCAGTCGGTCCAGGGCTGGTCGAGCGTGATTTCCTGTTCGAACGCAGCCTCCGCCAGCTCAGCCGCAATCCGCTTGATGGTGTCTGCTGAAATGCCGGTTTCCGCCGCCGCCGCTTCGGGTGCGTATTCCGGATCGAGATAGCGCCGCGCCATCAGCTCGAACGCGGTTACCGCCCGGCTCCCGTCGGGCAGCGCGCGTTCGCCGATCAGCGCCGGAGATACCCCGGCGAGCCGGGCGTCGGCCGCCTGGTCGGTATTGCTGTCCCAGCAGAGCGGCTCGCCGTCCATGCCGCGGGCGAACAGGCCGTCTTCGGCCCCGCCTGGATCCTGAATGACCAGCCAGGGCAGGTTGGTGTAGCGCACCAGATAATCGAGATCGATCTTGTCCGCCTTGAGCAGCTCGTGAACCAGTGCGAGGATGAATTTGCCGTCGGTGCCGGGCCGAACGCCAATCCATTCGTCGGCGATGGATGAATAGCCGGTGCGGATTGGATTGACCGAGACGAATTTGGCGCCGCTTTCCTTGAGCTTGGACAGCCCCATCTTGATCGGATTGCTGTCATGATCCTCGGCGACGCCGAACATCAGGAAATAGCGGCTGAGCTCCCAGTCGGGTTCGCCGAATTCCCAGAACGAGCCGCCAATTGTGTAGAGCCCGGCGGCCGCCATATTGACCGAGCAGAACCCGCCATGCGCGGCATAGTTCGGCGTGCCGAACTGGCTGGCCCACCAGCCGGTCAGTGCCTGGCTCTGGTCGCGTCCGGTGAAGAAGGCGAGCTTGCGCGGGTCGGTGGCGCGAATGTCGCCCAGCCAGCCACCGGCGATTTCCAGCGCCTCATCCCATTCGATTTCCTCGAACTCGCCCTTGCCGCGCTCGCCGACCCGCTTGAGCGGTTTGGTCAGCCGTGCCGGCGAATAATGATTCATGATGCCGGCGGAACCCTTGGCGCACAGCACACCCTTATTGATCGGATGGTTGCGGTTGCCCTGGATATAGCGGATCGCGCCGTCCTTGAGATGCACCCGGATGCCGCACCGGCAGGCGCACATATAACAGGTGGTTTCCTTGATCTCGTCGGACACCTTTGGTGAGGTGTCGATATCTTCCTGTGGGTCGAAATAATCTTCGTACAAGGTGGAGATCCCTTTGGCGCGCCGAAGCCCTGAAGTGCGCGCCTAGTTATAGAGCCCCCTGTTGCGGCGTCAAATGGCGCGGGTGGGTGTCAGGGGATGAAATTTGAGTTTTGCGCTTTGTGAAAATTCATGCTGTTATTACTACAATTCACAGAATATGAATCGGAAAAATGAACCTGATAGTAAAAACATTTTTTGATCCAGCTAGCCATAACGCAACGCATTTGGTCTGCGACGGCGAGAGTGGTAGCTGCGCGGTTATCGATCCGGTCCTCGATTTGGATTTAGCTGCAGGCCGGACGGGAACCAGCGCCGCCGACCGGGTGGTTGAGCATGTCTCCGGGGCCGGGCTGACGGTCGAATGGATACTGGAAACCCATGTCCATGCCGATCACCTGACCGCTGCTCAATATATCAAGGACAAGCTCGGCGGGCGGATCGCCATCGGTGAAAACGTCACCGAAGTTCAGACATATTTTGCTCCGATCTTTAATCTTGGCGACAGCTTCGCGGCGGATGGCTCGCAGTTCGATCATCTGTTCACCGACGGTGATACCTTCCGGATCGGTGGTCTGGAAGCGCGGGTCCTGCATACGCCCGGCCATACGCCTGCCTGTGTGACCTATGTCATCGGCGATGCCGTCTTTACCGGTGATACATTCTTTATGCCCGATTCCGGCACCGCGCGGTGCGATTTCCCCGGCGGCAGCGCCAGGCAGCTTTATACGTCGCTCCAAAAAATTCTATCATTGCCGCCCGCCACCAGGATGTTCATCAACCATGATTACGGGGCGGATGGCCAGCGCGATTGCGCCTGGGAAACGACGGTTGCCGCACAAAAGGCGGAAAATATCCATGTCGGCATGGCTACCGATGGCGTGGCGCAGGATGGGTTTGTCGCCATGCGGGAGGCCCGCGACGCAACGCTTGCGGCGCCAAAGCTGCTCCTGCCCGCGCTTCAGGTGAACATCAATGCCGGGGTGCTGCCTGACGCTGCGGCGAACGGGATCCATTATCTCCAGATCCCGCTCGACCGTTTTTAGTCAGGGCGTTCTATTCGGCGGCGCTCGCGACCGGGTCGGCTGCGGCATACTGCATCGAGCCCCGCTGACGGCGCAGCAGCGGGGCGGTGAAGGACAGCAGCGGCGGGATGATCAACAGGGTCAGCACAGCTGACAGCGCAAGCCCGCCCAGCACCACCGATCCCAGCCCCCGATAGAGCTCTGAGCCGGCGCCCGGAATCATGACCAGCGGCAGCATGCCGAACACGCTGGTCAGGGTCGACATAAAGATCGGCCTGATACGGTTGCGGGTCGATTCGGCGATGGCATCGATCGCGTCCATGCTTTCGACGCGGACATGATGCAGCGTCTGATGCACCAGCAGGATGGCGTTGTTCACCACCGTGCCAATCAGGATGACAAACCCCAGCAGGGTCAGCATGTCGAGCGCCTGGAAGGTCCAGATATTCAGGATCGATAGTCCGGCGACCCCGCCGGCGGTGGCGAGCGGCACCGAGAACATGATTACCAGTGGAAATATGAAGCTCTCGAACAGGATCGCCATGACCAGATAGACCACGGCGATTGCGATAATCAGGTTGAGCAGCATCGCATCCCAGGTCTTTTTAAGCTCGTCTGCTGTGCCTGACATAGTCAGGCGGACCCCCGGTGGTAGTCCCTTTTTCATCATCGGAGCGACGACTTTTTCCCGGACCTTCTTGATCGCTTCCTCAAGCGCTATATCGGATGACGGACGGATCTGGAGGGTGACTGTTCGAATCCGCTCAAGATGACGAATCATGGTTGGGCCCTCGGTAACCATGATCGTAGCGAGCGACGACACGGGCAGGATTTGGCCGGTACGCGTGACGACGGGCAAATTGCCGACACCCTGGGTAGACTGAACTTGCCGACTTGGCCCCATCAGGGAAAGATCGATTCGCTTGCTGCCGCGCGTTACTTCAGTGACGCGCAGACCGTCATTGAAGGCGTCAATGGACAGGCCCAGGTCACGCGCGGTTAGTCCGACATCGGCGAGCCGCATCAAATTGGGGATGACGCGCACTTCCGGCGCCCCCAGTTCAAGCCCCGGTCTCGGCCTAATCTGGTTGCCTTCGCTCTGGGGCATCTCGACCCGCAAAATTCCGACCGCTTCACGCGCCAGCGCCAACAGGTCTTCGAGATCGGGTCCGGTGATATCGAGATCGATGATTTCTGAACCGCCAAAGCCGCGTCCAAACAGAGATCGCTGGCGGGCAAAGCCAAAGGTGCCTGGTTCCGAAAAAATTGCGCGGCGCAGGATCGTTTCGAGCTCTTTGGCGCGGGTCGGATCCGTTGCACTTGACCCCATGAAGGTCGATGTGGATCGCGCGACAAACCAGAACTGCTCCATTCTGACGTCGCCATTGTTGCATTTCTCGATCTTGAGCGGCCACAAACTTCCACCATCGATTGCGACGCGGGAGTACCACTCGGGGCATTTTTTTGGTTTCTCCCCGGGTTCGGCCCAATAGCGCCGTGTCATGTTCTCGACCTTGGTGGCCATGTTGTTCAGTGTTTTCAGATTATATCCTGGCGGCGGATTGGCGATGGCCAGCACAAAATTCTGATTACCGCTCGGCAGGTAGCTCAGTTTCGGCAGATACAACCATGTGCCGAACGCCGCGAGCCCGCAGACCGAGAGAATGACGATGGCGCCGATAAAACGGTTGCCGACCGTAACTCGGGAAAACCCTGTGACAAATCTGACAAAGCCGCGTGCGAAGTGATCGATACCGGGAATGGTTCGACGATTTGCCTTCTCCTGTGTCTTGTCGCCAATTAGGCGGTATGCAAGCGAGGGCACGACGGTGATCGAAACGACCAGTGACAACAGGACGGCGATTGAAAGCGCGACGGCGATGTCGCGGAACAGTTGGCCAACGACGAGGTCCATGACCAAAATCGGCGCAAATACCACGACCGTTGTCAGCGCGGATACCAAAATGGCGCCCCAGACCTCGCCTGCGCCCTGCACGGCGCCTTCAAGCCGGCTCTTACCCATCTCACGATGTCGATATATATTTTCCAGCACGACGATGGCGGCATCGACCACCATGCCGACGGCAAAGGCGATGCCGGCGAGTGAAATTACATTGATCGATCGGCCGAGGGCGGCGAGCGCAACGAACGAGCCGACGATCGAGACCGGAATTGCGAGGGAAATGACGGCGGTCGCGCCAAACGACCGGAGGAACAGCAACAGAATGATGGCGGCCAGGGTTCCGCCCGCCCAGATATTCTGGGTCACCAGCCCGATGGCAAATTTAATGTAGACGGTGTCGTCGCGGACCTGATTCATAACCAGCCCGGCGCCAGGCAGAACGTCGCGGTTGAGGTCATCAACGATCTTGCGGATGCCCTGCATGGTTTCGATGACGTTGGCGCCGGTGTCGCGAATGGCATTGACCACGATGGCATTTTCGCCGCGATTGCGAATTCGGGCATCGCGGCGCTTGTGTCCAAATTCGACCTTGGCGATGTCACCGACGCGAACCCGGTGCATCCGACCGGTCGCGGGATCCCGCTGTGTGCGCAGTACGACGTCGCGGACTCGGGCGACAGTGTTCAGCTCGCTTTCCGTGCGAACGCGGTACTCGCGTTTGCCTTCGTCGACTTCACCGGCGGAGATGTTGACGTTGGTGCCGCGTAGCGCACTATTGAGTTCGGTAATCGTCAGGCGGAAATGCGCCAGCCGGCGGGGATCGACGATGATCCGGATCTCGGATTCGTTTCCGCCCCAGACATTGACCAGAGCCACCCCCTCGACGCGTTCCAGCCGGTCGCGGACGGTATCATCGATAAAATCGCCGTAGGATCGAATTGGCCGGGAATTCCCCGGCGCCGTCTGGACGGTAAACCAGGCGATCGGGTTGTCGTCGGTGTCGCGGGTTTGCAGGATTGGCTCGTCTGCTTCCTCGGGCAGGCCGGTGACCTGCTGTAGCCGGTTATTGACCAGCAGGATGGACCGGTTGCGATCGGTGTTGATGCTGAATTCGAGAATGATCTGCCCGTTCCCGCGCCGGGATCTGGATTCCATCCGTTCCAGCCCTTCGAGGCCTTTGAGTCTTTCCTCCTGGGGAATGACGATTTCGCGTTCGACCTCGGCTGGCGATGCGCCTGGCCAGGAGGTCCGCACGATGAGTAGCGGTTTGCGCACGTCCGGCGTCAGCTGGATCGGGATCGTGGTCAGCGCCAGCCAGCCCATCAGAATGACCATCAGGACTATCGAGAGGACGGCGACCGGGCGCCGTACCGCAAGTTCGATTAGCTTCATCCGTCGCTCCGCGTCTTGCGTTCACCTCTGTTGATCTGACTTTCGCTACTGGGCTTGCCGTCGCCCGCGCCGCCCTGCTTGCCTCGGCCACGCCGCCCTTTGCGCTCTCCTTTGGCGGATTGAATACGTATCTTCTGATTGGGGCGCAGACGCTCATTGCCACGAACAACAACCCTGTCGCCGGGTTTCAATCCGCTGAGCACCTCGAATCGCTCACCAAAGGCGTCGCCGAGTTCAACTCCGCGAATGCCGACGCTGGTAATTTCTTTGCCGTTTTCGTCCTTTTTGACCCTGACGATAAAGACCACGCGCTTGCCGCGTCGCTGGGTTATTGCGTCCTTGTGGACCGTGACCGCGTTCCTGGCGGCGCCCGAGGGGATGTGGACGATGACGCTTTGATTGGCTGCCACCGTCGCATCGCGGGTCTTGAAGATTGGCGTAAAGCGTACGAGGCGGGTGCGCGACAGGGCGTTTTCTTCCGGCACCACGGCGCGCACTTTTGCCCGATACGGTTTGCCGTGTTCGGAAACGACTTTGATTTTCGCGTCCGGAGTCAGCCCGCCAATCCTGTTGGCCGGAACCTCAGCTTCGATTTCCAGCGACGAGTCATTAAGGAGGGTAACCACGTTTGCGCCAACGTTCAGATAATTGCCGACCTCAACGTGCCGGGCGCTGACCACCCCGTTATAGGGGGCCCTGATCTGCGCATAGCTTAGGTTGAGGTCTGCCATGTGCAATTCTGCCCGCGCCTGATCCGCTTTTGCGCGGGCCTCGGCGATAGAGCTTTTGACACGTTCGACATCGCGCAGCTTGTCCTGATAACGGGCAACCGAAAAGGCTGCGGATCTACGCAATCGTTCCAGACGCTCGAGTTCCTGCGCCGCGAGGCCGAGCTGTGCGCCTGCAGTTCTGATCTTTGCGCTGAATTCCTTTAACTCGGCTGCCTTGAGTGCACGTTCGGAATTCAGCATGTCGGAGGACAGCGTCACCAGAACGTCGCCTTTCTTGACCCGGTCGCCAACCCGCGCGTGGATCGTTTTTACCGCCCCGCGCGTGAGCGAGGCAATCACGCCGGTCTGCCCGGAAATGACGCGCCCGTATACTGTGACGGTCTCAACCGATATGCCCTGCTTGACCGTGTCGACCAGTACTGTGGCCGGTCCCCTTCTGCCACGCCGCCGCCTGGGTTTTTTCTGGGCGTCGTCGCCGCCTTTTTTTACCTCGCCCTTTTTGGCCTCCGTCTTGCTATCGGTTTTGGCTTTGCTTTCCTGGGCGACGGCCGAAGACAGGGATTGCGGTAGTGCTATCAGTCCGCCCGCCAACAGGGCGATGGCAATGATGCAGGAAACAACGGGACTATGCCGACGCCCAATCGAGCGGCGACCGAAATACAACATCTTCATAATGTAATGAGTCCTCATCCAGAACGGGCGGATTATAGAGATGCACAATGCCGGTGTAACCAATATTTCGCCGCTGTTACCAATGTTTCGCCGGTGTAACCAATGTTTTACGGTCTCATATCATCGGATTTTCCCCGAATAATATAACACGGATCGGGCGCCTAAATTCCGTCGCCCTGCTGGCCGACGGCGATCTGATTGTCTAAACTGCGCCTTCAGATACATCCCGGAACGCCCGGCAGGCAGGATTATTCCATGGCGACACTGCTTTATACCCACGAAACCGCCATTACGCACAATCCCGGCCCAGGCCATCCCGAGCGTCCGGACCGGATGCGCGCCGTTTTGAAGGCGCTTGATGCCCCGGCATTTGAATCCCTCGACCGGCGTGAATCGCCCGTCGCGGAGATCGATCAAATTGCTCGAGTCCATCGGCGCGATTATGTAACGACTCTGCTTGATGCAGTGCCGAAAAAGGGACTGGCGCGGCTCGATCCTGACACCGCGATGTCACCGGAATCGGGCGATGCGGCGCTACGCGCATCGGGCGCAATTGTTGCCGCCATCGACGCGGTTATGGCGGGCGAAGCCAACTCCGCCTTTTGCGCTGTGCGCCCGCCCGGCCATCATGCCGAGCCGGGCAGGGGGATGGGGTTCTGTCTGTTCAACAATGTCGCGATTGGTGCGCAGCACGCCCGCCACGCCCATGGTATCGAACGCGTCGCTATTGTGGATTTTGACGTCCATCACGGCAATGGGACGCAGGCCGCGTTCTGGGATGACCCGACTGTAATGTTCGCCTCAAGCCACGAATACCCTCTCTATCCCGGCACCGGCGCGGAAGACGAGACCGGGGCCGGCAATATCTTCAACGTGCCGCTCGCCGGGATGTCGGGATCGGCGGAGTTTCGCAAGGGTATGGAACGGACCGTTCTGCCGGCGCTGGAGGCCTTCAAGCCGGGGCTGGTGATTGTTTCGGCGGGATTCGATGCCCACGCGCGCGACCCGCTCGCCAGTCTCCGCTTTACCGAGGAGGATTATCGCTGGATAACCGAGCGGCTGGTCGATGTGGCGGGTGAATATGCTGAAGGCCGAATCGTCTCGTCGCTCGAAGGGGGCTATGATCTCGAAGCGCTTACCTCCAGTGTGACCGCCCATGTCACGTCTCTAATGCGGGCGGGCTAAGGGTTTCAGGCAGTATATCCGGGAATTATGCGCGCGCGGGCGTTCTGCAGGCTGGGTTCAGTGGAATGTGAACCGGTTCGCCTTGTACTGGCAGTGGCCTGTCACTAAACTTTCACAGACAGAATTAAGGATTTGCTATTATGGCGAAAGGCGGGGAATCGGTCGAGGTTTCAGCACTTTCATTCGAAGCGGCGCTTGCCGAGCTGGAGGACATCGTCCGGCAGCTCGAACAGGGCAAGAGCAGCCTTGAAGATGCTATCGGCGCCTATGAACGGGGCGCGTTGCTGAAAAAGCATTGCGAAACGAAACTGACGGAAGCGCGCGCCCGGGTTGAGAAGATCAAGCTTGGCGCGGACGGGGTTGCAGGAACGGAGCCGGCGAACCTTGAGTAATCTAGCGCTCAATATACCGCTCGCCGACGCAATGGCGGACGGGGCTGCCGCAGTTGAACGTGTGCTCGATTCAGTGCTCGTGGTTCCCGAGGGACGCGAGGCGCGGGTTTTCGAGGCGATGCGCCATTC
>JBLHKG010000004.1:0-14950 GCA_047619835.1 Alphaproteobacteria bacterium | reverse complement strand
CGTGGTGACAGCGCGCATGGTCGGCCGTCAGACGCTCCTTCATCTGGACCTGATTTCCGGGGAAGGAGGGCCGGAACATGTTCATGCCCGGCTTAGCGATCCGGTGCCCCCGGCGACGGGAGAACGGGTCGGGCTTGCCGTCGACTCGCAGCAAGTCTTTGTATTTCCCGTCACATCCTCGTAAACAGGGGCGGAATACAGTTTATTGCTGCGGGTTAGTGCGCGGATTTATTGCGGTGGTGGAGTGTTTCTGCGATCATCCCGCTTCGGTCAGCGACCGCGCGTCCGACTAGGAAGGGTTCAACAATGGGTACGTTTAGCATCTGGCACTGGGTCATCGTTCTTGTCGTCGTGCTTGTTCTCTTTGGCGGCGGCGGCAAGTTGTCACGGTTGATGGGCGACATGGCCCGCGGAGTCACGGCCTTCAAGAAGGGACTCAAGGAGGATGTTGGCTCGGATGGGACCGATGCGGCGACGCCCATCGAAGCATCTGCGACAGCCGAGGTTGGCGGTCCTGCAACCGAAGCTGCCAAGAAAGACAAAGCGGCGGAAGGTTAAACAGCCGGGATCCGCCAAAACCGGTTCCGACTCCTAAACATTCTTCGCAAGGGTATAATTGCGCCATGTTTGACATCGGCGGCTGGGAATTCCTGATCATTATTGTGGTGGCGGTCGTCATCGTCGGACCAAAGGATTTGCCGAGCCTGGTCAGGACCATCAGTGAATGGATCCGCCGGGCGCGTGGACTGGCGCGCGATTTTCAGGGCGGGCTGGACGATCTGGCGCGTGAGGTTGATATCGAAAAACTCGGCAGTGAAGTAAAACAGGGGATCGGTCTCGATGATTCCGATTATTCCCTCCGCCAGCAAATTGAGCACACGATCGATCCAAGAGGTGAAATGGCTGACGCCTTTGCAGATAGTGAGGATCTTCTGGATGCCAATCCGCTCGATGACGATGAAGAATTCGCGCTCGATGACGACGCTGAAGACCTGATTTTGGACGATGAAGACCAAGAGCAGGTAGGGGATGAAAATCTTCGGGAGATAGAGTCTGGGCCGGGGGAACCTGACATTTCTGATCGGCCGATTGCAGAGGCAAAAGACGAGAAAAAACCGGACACGCCGCCAGCGGGCAAGGAGGCCTGATCGTGGCGGAGACCGTAGAAGACGAAAAACGCATGCCGCTGCTCGAGCATCTGGTCGAGCTTCGTATGCGGCTGATTTATGCGCTCGGCGGCTTCATGGTCTGTTTCTTTATCGCGTTTTATTTCGCCGATGCGATCTTTTCATTTCTGGTGGAGCCGCTGGCCGCGCAGATGCACCGTGCCAATGCGCGGATGATCTACACCGCCCTTCATGAGGCGTTTTTCACTTACGTGAAAGTGGCGTTTTTTGCGGCGGCCTTTGTGTCCTTTCCGCTGGTTTCGGTACAAATATGGCTGTTTGTCGCGCCCGGTCTCTACAAGCACGAAAAGGGCGCTTTTCTGCCTTTTCTGATTGCAACGCCAGTGCTGTTTTTTGCCGGAGGCGCGCTGGTCTATTACTTTATTTTTCCGCTGGCCTGGGAATTTTTCCTCAATTTCCAGACCGCGGGCGGGCCCGGTAGCCTGCCCATCCAGGTCGAACCCAAGGTCGATCAGTATCTTTCGCTGGTGATGCAGCTGATCTTTGCCTTCGGGCTCGGGTTTGAGTTGCCGGTCTTCCTCATGCTGCTGGCGCGGGTCGGCATCGTGACGGCCGATGGTCTGGCGGAGAAGCGGCGCTACGCGATCGTTGGGGTATTTGTCTTTGCCGCCGTCCTGACGCCTCCGGATGTGATCAGTCAGATCGGCCTCGCCATACCAATTCTGCTGCTTTATGAAATCTCCATCATCGGCGCGCGGATGATCGAAAAGAAACGCGCCGCGCGGCAAGCCGCTGAAGACGAGGCGGTTTGAGTTTACGCTATTTCTGGACGCCGACTCGCGCGATCCCGTATAACGCAGCACAGCACATACGGAGATAACAATGCACGATATCCGGTGGATACGCGATAACGCTGACGCGTTTGACAAGGCGCTTGGAAAGCGGGGAAGTGTGCCGCTTTCGACAAGCTTGATTGCGCGCGATGGAGAACGACGTGCCGTTACAACTGAACTTCAACAGGCCCAAACCCGTCGAAACGAAGCCTCAAAGCTTATCGGCCAGGCCAAATCCAAAGGCGAAAATGCCGAGGGGCTGATCAAGGAAGTCGGTGATCTCAAGGACAAGATGCAGTCCCTTGACACGCGCGAGGCGGAAATCAGCGAAAAACTGAACGAAGTACTTTCGGGTATTCCGAACCTCCCCGCCGCAGACGTGCCGGAAGGTGAGGATGAAGCTGCAAATATTGAGCTGCGCCGCGTCGGTAATCCGCCGGTTCTCGATTTCGTGGCAAAGGATCACGTCGATCTTGGCGAAGCGTTGGGCGGCATCAGTTTTGACAAAGCGTCAAAAATTTCGGGCTCGCGTTTTGTCGTGCTGTCCGGCCAGATTGCGCGGCTGGAGCGTGCGCTGGGCGCCTTCATGCTCGATCTGCATACGCAGGAATTTGGTTATACCGAGATAGCGCCGCCGGTGCTGGTTCGTTCCAACGCGCTGTATGGCACCGGGCAGCTGCCCAAATTCGCCGACGATCTATTTCATATGGTGGATGATTTCTGGCTGATCCCGACCGCTGAGGTGCCGCTGACCAATCTGGTGGCAGGAGATATTCTGGACGAGGCCGATTTGCCGATCCGGGTGACCGCGCTGACGCCCTGTTTTCGTTCCGAGGCTGGAGCGGGCGGGCGGGATACGCGCGGGATGCTGCGCCAACACCAGTTCAACAAGGTCGAGCTGGTAAGCATTGTTCACCCCGATGAGTCTGAAAAAGAACATGAGCGCATGACCGGCGCTGCCGAGGAGGTGCTCAAACGTCTCGGCCTCGCCTATCGTGTGATGCTGCTATCGACCGGTGACATGGGTTTCTCGGCTCAAAAGACCTATGATCTGGAGGTTTGGTTGCCGGGGCAGGACACCTACCGGGAGATTTCTTCCTGTTCCAATTGCGGGGCCTTTCAGGCCCGGCGCATGCGCACGAGGTTCCGGCCCAAGGCCGGCAAGGGCACTGAGTTTGTCCACACGCTCAACGGTTCCGGAATTGCAGTTGGCCGGTGTCTGATTGCAGTGTTGGAGAATTACCAACAGGCCGACGGCAGTGTCGTCGTCCCTGAGGTATTGCGGCCCTATATGGGCGGGCTGGAACGGCTGATGGCAGAATGACCCTCGAATCACGCAAGATCAGGCTGGTGATGGAACTGCGGCAGCAGGGCATCACAAATAGTCAGGTCCTGTCCGCGATTGAGCGCGTACCGAGAGAAGTCTTTATTCCTGAATCCTTCCACGATCAGGCCTATGAAAATCAGGCGCTGCCGATTGGCCATGGGCAGACGATCAGCCAGCCGGCCGTGGTTGGCTATATGACGCAGGCGCTCGAACTCGAACCAAAATCAAAGGTGCTGGAGATCGGCACCGGCTGCGGTTATCAGGCTGCTGTTCTGTCCAAGCTGTGCCGCCGGATCTACACCATCGAGCGATTCCGGGAATTGTTGCGGGGCGCCGAGCAACGGTTCGCCACCCTGCGGATCAACAACATCGTTACCCGCTGGGGTGACGGCATGAAGGGCTGGCCCGAACAGGCACCGTTCGATCGGATGATCGTGACGGCGGGGACGACGGCGGTTCCCGCCTGCCTGTTTGAGCAGATGAGCGAGAATGCGATCCTGATTGCACCGGTCGGCAGGACAAGTTCCGAGCAGAGCCTGCGCCGCTGGCGGCGGACAGACGGCGGCGAATGGTCGGAAGAGGAGCTCTGGCCCGTGCGTTTCGTGCCACTGATAGAGGGTACGGTCGATGTCACCTGAGGGAATTAAGCGGGCGACGACCCGCCTCGCCATGCTGCTCCTGATCGCCGGCGTAGCAGCCTGTGCCCGGATCGATCACAACCCTAACGTCGTTCAGGGTGAGCCAGTGCCGGTAATTGTTGCACCGCCTGTGGTGGCCGACCGCCTTGCGCCGGGGCACATCAGGGTCGAGAGCGGCAATTCGCTCTACGTCATCGCGCGTGAAAACGGCGTGGCCCTGCGGTCGCTGATCGATGCGAACGGTCTCAAGGCCCCCTACGTGATTTTTCCCGGTCAGGTCCTGAAACTCCCCGGTAAGCGGATCCACGTAGTGCAGCAGGACGAGTCCATATACGCGATTTCCCAGCGCTTTGGCGTCGATATGGGGGAACTGGTCCGGATTAATAAAATTCCACCCCCTTATCGGATTGAGAAAGGGCAACGCCTGCGTTTGCCCAAGCGTCAGGGCTCTCAACAGGCCGCGAAATCGACCACACAGCGCGGGAGACGGCCGCAGGGCGTGAACAGACCAATACGGCCAGTCGCCGGCCCCGCGCGATTGCCGACGCCTGATCGCCGCGTTGCCGAACGGCCGCCGGTGCCGCGCGTCTCAAAACCGGCCCCAAGACCGCTTCGTGAACCCGTCAAACGCAGCAGCAGCAAGTTTCTATGGCCGGTTCGCGGTCGGCTTCTGGTCGGATTTGGGCCACGCAAAGGCGGTTTCCACAATGACGGCATCAATATTGCGGCGCCAGCAGGGACCCCCGTACGAGCCGCTGAAAACGGCGTTATCGTCTATGCCGGCAACCAGCTTCAGGGGTTCGGCAACATGGTGCTGATCAAGCATTCGGACGGCTGGATGACGGCTTACGCTCACAATTCGCGCCTGATGGTCAATCGCGGTGATGCGGTACGGCGCGGCCAGATGATCTCGCGGGTAGGGCGTTCGGGAAATGTCAGCCAGTCCCAGCTCCATTTCGAACTAAGACGCGGCAATCAGGCGGTCGATCCGAGGCGATATCTGGTGCGCTATGCCTTATTGAGATTGGGAACGCTCATCGCGGCGGCGGGTTATTAATCAAGCTGCTTGCCGAGCCGCCCGGCGAGGTCCTGGATATATTGCCAGGCAACCCTTCCTGAGCGGGCGCCGCGGGTAACCGACCATTCCACAGCTTCCGCATGAAGCTTTTCTTGGTCGATATCGAGCCCGAATCGTTCGGCATAGCCATCGACCATGGCAAAAAATATCTCCTGATTACAGGTGTGAAAGCCCAGCCACAGGCCGAATCGGTCCGACAGGGATACCTTTTCTTCTACTGATTCCCCTGGGTTGATGGCGGTCGAGCGCTCATTTTCGATCATGTCGCGCGGCATCAGATGGCGGCGGTTTGACGTGGCGTAGAACACGACGTTGGCCGGTCGTCCCTCGATGCCGCCTTCAAGCAGGGCCTTGAGGGACTTGTAGGCGTTGTCCTCGCCATCAAAAGAAAGATCGTCACAAAATATTATGAACCGTCGGTCAGGCGCGGAGCGCAGCAGCGGCAGCAGACGGGTAAGGGTTGAGATGTCCTCGCGGTGCACTTCGATGAGAACCAGCGATGGCAGGTCTTTGATAATTTCGGCATGCGCCGCCTTGATCAACGAGCTTTTCCCCATGCCGCGGGCTCCCCATAACAAGGCATTATTGGCAGGCAAACCCTCGGCAAAGCGCCTTGTGTTGTCGAGCAGGATGTCCTGCGCGAGCTCAATGCCCTTGAGAAGTGCCAGTTCGATGCGGTTCACGCTGGCGACCGGCTCAAGATGAGCATCTTCGGCATGCCAGACGAACGCGGACGCAACGTCGAAATCGGGTTCCGCCGGCGCCGGGGGATTTCGTAGCTCCAGAGCATCGGCTATGCGGCGGAGCAGGGGGGCAATCTGTGAGTCAGTCATTCAAATGCTTCTTTGTGAACAGCGCCGAGACCCTAATGGCAGCGCGCCGGTGGGGTCAACGGAGTTGAGGTGATGGGTAACTGCTTCAAACCATTTGCGCTGTTCCCCTTGCAACTCCGCCGGGGGCAGCTATAGTCCCGCAACTTTTGATCCGAATGTTCATAGGAGACCGGGATGTTCATTTCTCCTGCCTACGCACAGGCAGCTGGCGGCGGTTTTGGCGGCATGGAATCGCTGCTGCCGCTGGTACTGATTTTTGTGGTGTTTTACTTCCTGCTCATCCGTCCGCAGCAGAAGAAGCAGAAAGAGCACAAGGCCATGCTGGAGGCGCTGCATCGCGGTGACCGCATTGTCACGTCGGGCGGCATCATCGGCACGATCACGAAGGTTCACAGCGATACCGAACTGATTGTCGAAATTGCGGAAGGCGTCAAAGTCCGGGTTGCGCGGGGCATGATTGCCGACGTGCTGTCCAAGACCGAAGGCCGGGATGCGACAAACGACAATTCTAACGATGACAATTCTGACGATGAAGAAAAACCTGAGTCGGAAGAAAAATCGGGTAAGAAAAAGAAGTAATCCCATATAACGCCCTTATCGCAAGCGTTTCCTCAAAGCAGCAGGCACGATGGTCTATATCGCCCGTTGGAAGATTATTCTGGTCATCGTCATATGTGCGTTGGGGCTGGCCTATGCCGCCCCCAATCTGATGACCAAGGCCTTCGTCGAAAGCGTACCCGCGCCTTTGCCGAGCAAGCAGATGAGTCTCGGGCTCGATCTTCGCGGTGGCGCGCATCTGCTCATCGAAGCCAAAATTGACGTTGCCCTGCGCGAGGGGCTGGAAAATCTGCAACAGGGCGTTCGCACGTCGCTCCGCCGCGCAAAGATTCAGTATCGTGCTATCGGGCTTATCCCGGACGGGGTGACCGTCACGGTCCTGAAGGAAGCCGACAACGGCAAGGCCCGTGAGGCGCTTGCTTCTTTGGCACAAGGCATGACGTTGGAGCGTGACGGGCAACGGTTTACGATTGTTTTCACTGAACAGGCCCTGCGCGAGCGCCGGGCTGCCGTTATGGAACAGGCAATCACCATTCTGGGGATTCGGGTTAATGAACTTGGACTGACCGAACCGACCATCCAGCGGCAGGGAAGCAACCGAATTCTGGTTCAGGCCCCGGGTAGTGATCCTGAAGATTTGAAACGGATTATCGGCAAGACTGCCAAGATGAATTTTCATCTACTCGCTCCGGAGGTCACCACCCAGGATCCCAAGCGGCGGCCGAAACCGGGTACGATGATCTTACCGGAATATCGCGACCCTGCAATCACTCCGACAGGTCCCCCGACATACTACATCGTCAAGAAGCGGATTGAGGTCAGCGGAGAAAATCTCGTTGATTCCCAGGCAACCGTGGATCAGGGACAGCCGGTGGTGAGCTTCCGTTTTGACCCGGTTGGCGCACGACGCTTTGGCAACGTTACTAAACGTAATGTAAACAAGCCGTTTGCCATCGTCCTTGATAATGAGGTGATTTCCGCGCCGCGGATTCGTGAGCCAATTCTTGGCGGTAACGGCATCATCAGTGGCAGTTTCACAACTGAGGGCGCGCGCGATCTTGCCCTGCTGCTGCGAAGCGGCGCGTTGCCGGTTCCCTTGACGATCATCGAGGAACGGTCGGTGGGACCCAGCCTTGGCGCCGATTCGATACGCGCCGGCAAAATCGCCAGTATCGCGGCACTGATTGCCGTCATCATCTTTATGGGACTCGCCTATGGCACATTCGGCTGGATGGCTAATCTGGCGCTGGCGCTAAACCTTATTCTGATTGCTGCTGCGCTGTCGGTCCTGCAGGCAACGCTGACGCTCCCTGGCATTGCCGGGATTGTGTTGACCATCGGCATGGCGGTGGACGCCAACGTGCTGATATTTGAACGCATACGTGAAGAGGCGCGTGCCGGACGGACGCCGCTTTCGGCGGTCGATACCGGCTATCAACGAGCCTTTACGACCATCATTGACGCCAATCTGACGACTTTCATTGCAGCTTTACTGCTTTATATGTTCGGGTCCGGCGCGATACGCGGTTTCGCGGTGACGCTGGCCATCGGTCTGATAACGTCGATGTTCTCCGCCATCATGGTCACCCGGATGATGGTTGTGCTGTGGCTGCGCAAGCGCCGCCCCGACACGCTGCCGCTTTAGGATGAGGAGAGCCGTATTATGAAACTCATCCATTTAATCCCAGTCGGAACCAAAATCCGGTTTCTCCATTTTCGCAAAATGGCTCTCGTGGCGTCGCTGCTCCTGTGTGTGGCATCCTTGGGCCTTTATGCGGTAAAGGGACTTAATTACGGGATCGATTTCCGCGGCGGAATCCTGCTCGAAATAAGGACAGCCGAAGCAGTCGAACTCCGGACAATCCGCAATCAGATCAGTGCGGCAAATCTCGGTAATTTCGAATTGCAGGAATTCGGTCAGAGCACCGACATTCTGATCCGCATTGAAAGCCAGCCGGGCGGCGCGCCAGGGCAGCAGAAAGCAATCGACGCGGTAAAGAAGGCATTGGGCCCCACCATCGATTACCGGCGTACCGAGTTCGTTGGACCAACTGTTTCCGGGGAATTGATCCAGGCGGGGGTTACCGCCGTGCTGCTCGCGCTTGCTGCGATGCTGATGTACATCTGGTTCCGTTTCGAATGGCAGTTTGGTGTCGGCGCGGTGGTGGCGCTCACCCATGATGTGATCATGACGATTGGCGTCTTTGCGCTGCTCGGGCTTGAATTCAACCTGTCGACTGTTGCTGCAATCCTGACAATTGCCGGTTATTCCATCAACGATACCGTTGTTGTGTATGACCGGGTGCGTGAGAATTTACGAAAATACAAGATCATGAAGCTGGAGGATGTCCTCAATCTCAGCCTCAATGATACGCTGTCCCGTACCCTGCTCACCAGTATCACCACCCTGATCGCGCTGCTGATCCTGTTCTTCTGGGGTGGCGAGGTCATCAAGGGCTTCAGTTTCGCGATGATTTGGGGCGTGTTGGTCGGCACCTACTCATCGATCTTTATCGCCGCGCCTCTGCTGATCCATTTGAATTTGCGGGCACAGGATGTAGCGCTCGACAAGGATGACGGCGCCGAAACGGTCAGGTAGCCGCGGCGAACCCGATGGTCGATATTACCCCGCTGCTCCCCGCTGATCGGCAGCTTATTCAGGGTTATGGCGGCGGCGGTTTCCGCATCGCCGGTTTTGAATATCCACATTCTGTCTTTGTCACTGAAACCGAGACCTCTGTTTGGGAGGTTTCCGATGTGGCAGAGATGAGCCTTCCGCCGGAAATCGCCGCCGGCTCCGGCATCGCGGTTCTGTTAATCGGAACCGGTAGAAAAATTGTTCAGATTCCGCCGCAAATCCGCCAGAGCCTCCGCATGGCTGGAATTGGTGTCGAAATCATGGATACCGGCGCCGCCTGCCGTACATTCAACGTTTTGCTGTCCGAGGAACGTGCCGTGGCCGCGCTTCTCATCGCCGTGGATGATGATCCGGTAGCCTGAGAGCGCAGGAGATCAGCGCCCCGATAAACATCGCAGCGGCGCCCATCAGGAACAGCGGGACGTAATTGTCGGTATAGGCGAACAGCGCGACATAGGCATAACTTCCAACCGCCTGTACCACGGTCGCGATCAACGCGGAGCGGCGCCAGACGATGGCCATCCCGTCCGCGCCCATCAACTGATGCATACGCCCTGACAGAATCGCCGAGACGCCCGGCTGAGCGCCGACCACGAGAGATGAAAATACCAGGCTCCATCCTGCGATATGGAGGACGGGCAGGGCGGTACCGATCCCGAGAGCCGCGAAGGCCAACACGAGAGCTAACCGGAATCCGACACGGTCTGCGAGCTTGCCCCACAGGAAGGTACCGCCGATTGCGCCGAGACCGAACAGCCCCCAATGCATCCCGCCAAATTCGATATCCCTGCCCAGCCCGCGCACCAGATAGTCCACCCAGTAAATTGAATGGGGAATTAGCCCGAATGAAAACATCGTCCGTGCGCCGATCAGGCCCAGCACCAGCGGTGACCAGGGTTGTTTGGCAACAGCCTGCCGGTGTCGTTGGGGCGGCTCGTTTTCGGCGGCTCGCCAGCCCCAGAAGGCAACGACAACGGCGATACCGCCGAGAACGGCGATTCCGCTCCAGGCCGCCATCAGACTGGTTTCCAGCAGGAACGGGATCATCGTGCCGGCGCACAGAATACCGACACCGACGCCGAGAAAGACAATGCTGGTTGCTGTCCCGAGTTTTTCCGGCGGCGCGGCACGGGTGACGATGGTGAGCGCGTAGATCATCATCACGCCGATACAGGCCCCGACCAGCATCCGCCAGAAGGCCAGCCACAGGAAACCAAGAGGAATTGCGCTGGCAATCAGGCTTAAAAAGGCTAGCAGCAGACACAGCCGGACGGTTTGCACCTCGCCAAACCGTCCACGGAGGAGGGGCGCCGCCAGCGCACCGAGGAGATATCCTGCAAAATTGCACGCGCCCACCGTGCCGGCCTCGCTCGCGCTGAGAACGCCGCCTTCGATGAGAGGCGGGATCAGCGGCGAATAGGAAAACCGACCGAGTCCCATGCCGACCAGCAGTGTCGCAGAACCGGCGATGGAGAGACGAAGCCAGGACGGCATGGATTATCCTTTTGAGTAGGTCGGATCAGGCGGCTATGCTACCGGCATAACCATATTGGCAAAAGAACACCATTCGGGAGGATCGCATGGCGGAAACCACGACAAGGGTAAAATCAGCCATCAAGAGCCGGTTTATTTCACACGGTACGCTGGGTTCGAAAGATCTCGTGCGCAGCCGCAAATTTTATGAGGAATTCCTCGGTCTTGAAGTCGTTCAGACCAGCAAGATCTCACTCATGATCCGTCTTGGGGGGCACCATGTCTACGCGGTCGTCAAGTCAGCGAAGAAGCCTGTGATGGACCGGCTGTTTCACAATGGCGTCGATGTCGAAACCGTCGCCGATGTCGACGAATCCTATCAGACCGTGCTCGACGCCGTCGATGAGTGGGGGCTGTATGACATTTCCAGGCCGGTGGAGCAGCACGGCACCTACAGTTTCAGTTTCTGGGACATGGACGATAATTGCTGGGAAATCCTGTCAAATCCGGCTCGGGGCTATACCTGGATATTCGAGCAGGGCGACCTCGACGGCAGAGGCCATTTCGAGCGCGGCTTTCACACCACCCGACCGGACGGAAAATAAACTTTTCGATAGGCGAAAAAAAGCGGCGGCCTGCAAATCAGCGCCGCCGCTTTTGCGTTAAATTGGCTGCTTATTTTGGTTGAGCCACCAGACGGATATAGGGAAGCGGCTGCTTCCATCCCGCCGGATATTTCTTCTTTGCATCTTCGTCGGACACCGCCGGCACGATCACGACATCGTCGCCCTGATTCCAGTTCACCGGTGTTGCGACCTGTTCCTTGGCGGTAAGCTGACAGGAATCGATGATCCGCAAAATTTCATTGAAATTGCGCCCGGTGGTCATTGGATAGGTCAGCATCGCCTTGATCTTCTTATCCGGCCCAATGATGAAGACTGAGCGTGCGGTCGCGTTATCGGCTGGCGTCCTGCCTTGTGAGCTATCACCGGCATCTTCCGGCAACATGTCATATGCCTTGACGACGTTGAGCTCAGGATCGCCAATCAGCGGGTAGCCAACCGTATTGCCGTCGAGGCTTTTGATATCCGCGGACCATTTCTCATGATCACTGACACCATCGACACTAATGCCGATGATCTTGGCATTGCGCTTTGCAAACTCGGGCTGAAGTCCGGCCATATAGCTGAGCTCGGTCGTGCAGATCGGTGTGAAATCCTTGGGGTGGGAAAACATTACCGCCCAGCCGTCGCCGATCCAGTCATGAAACTCAATCGTACCCTGCGTCGTTTCGGCGGTGAAATTCGGGGCTTCGCTGTTGATTCTCAAAGTCATCCTGCTCTCCTGTTCATGTTGTATTTTTAACCGCGATACTGCCCGTTAAGTAGTGCGCCGAAGGCTGTGGAGCAAGGCTCAGGTCTTCCTTTTCCGGGCCGTTTCACAATAAAGTGAATAATAGGTGGCGGCAAAAATCAGTGCAGCGCCCAGCCAGGTCCAGGCGCTGGGCAGCTCGGCAAACAACCAGAAGGCAATGATAACGCTGACCGGTAGGCGCAGAAAATTAAACGGCTGCACGACCCGCGCGTCCGCGGCCTGTACCGAACGGGCGTGAAACAGGCCGGCCAGCAGATAGCAGAGACCGAGCGCCAGTATCCACGGCAGATCCTTCCAGTCCGGCGTATTCCAGACAAAGAAGGTCGGGATCGTCGCGACCAGCAACGACAGCAGATTGCCGTAAATGGTGATCTGGACCGGCGAGTCGGTTTTTGAGATCGACTTGATGCAGATGTTGGTCGAGGCGTAGGTCACGGCTGTTACGAGCACCGCAGCGGCGGCAAGGGTTATGTCGATGACACCGGGTCTCAGGATGATCAGCGCGCCGATGAATCCGATGCCGCAGGCAATCCATCCCTGCGTCGTTGCCCGTTCTCTCAGGATCAAAACTGCCAGGACGACCGTGATCAGCGGGACCAGGAACAGCAGCGAGTAAACTTCGCCAATCGGCATGTTGGCGAGGCCGTAGAACACGCAGATCATGCCGGTATAGCTGAGCCCGGTGCGGAGGAGATAAAGCGGCATTCTGGTCGTTCGAAGCGTTCCTCCCATCCCCATGCGGATCATCCACGGGGTAATCATCAGGGTTCCCAGTAACGAGCGCATGAAAACCAGCTGGAAAACGGAAAAATCGGCAGAAAGATGGCGAACACAGGAGGCCGCAATGGCGACCATGGTTGATGATCCTGCCATCCAGAGGGCCCCCCTGATGGCGTCATTGCTCCAGAACGATATCTTGTTCATCGGAAAGACTTACACGAAGAGCGGCGTTTTAAATACGGGGGCTCATAAAGAGCGCGTAAAAAAACGGGGGGCCAACCAGCCCCCCGCATCTTTCGAACTCTGATCGAAGATCAGAAGATGTTCTGTGCCGCAATCATGCAGTAAAGCATCGGGAACGACAGCAACGTGTTGGTCCGGGAGAACAGCATCGCTGTCCGTCCGGCGGCCGCCTTGTCGCCTTCGGCACCGTCGATGCCGAGCGCGATCTTCTGGTTTGGCCAGATGATGAACCAGACATTGAACCACATGATCGTGCCGAGCCACATGCCAATACCAATTGCGGTGCTTTTGGCAACGCCGCTCATCAGCCCGATTGTGATCGCATCAACCAGATAGCCGTTCATCCAGGCAAGGATCAGCCCGGTCACGATGGTCGACATGGCGCCCCAGCGGAACCAGAACAGCGCTTCGGGTGCGATAACCTTGGTGATCGCCGGTTTCTGTTCATCCGGAATATTCGGCATATTCGGGATCTGGACGAAGTTGAAATACCACAGGATGCCGATCCACATAACGCCGGAAATCACATGCAGCCAGCGGAAGCAGAAGGCCCACCAGGCATGATCCAGCGCCAGTCCGGTCTTGTGCCACCCCATAATAATCAACGCCACCACAGCCGTGAGAACGAAGCCGGTGATGACGGTATTTCTTAAATTCGAAAGTATCGCTCCCATTTGCAAGCACCCCTGTCAGTCGAAAAAAACCCTCTTGGAGGGATAAAACCCCATAACCTTGCTACGTTATTGTAACAATACCGAATCTTAAAGCCTCATCTGGATTAGGGGCAATTATCGAATTCGCTTATCAACCGCGCTTCTTGCGGGTGACTGCGGCCATCGCATGACGTGCGGCAATGTAGCCTGAGGAGATACTGCCTTCGATGGTTGCCGGCAGGCCCGTATTGGTCCAGTCACCGGCGAGAAAAAGATTGCCCAGAATGGTTCGGGCCGCCGGTCGCTGGGCGACGATTGCCGGTGTCTGGGCAATTGTCGCCCGGCGTTCCTTGATCACCCGCCAGGGCGGTAGACGCCCCATATTGCGGCCCAGAATTCTGCTGATCTCACCCCATATTTGCGTGGCAAGTTCAATGTTGGGACGGTCGACATGTTTGGTTGCCGCGCTGATGGTCACTGAAAGAATATTTTTCCTCGCGAACAGCCATTGCGCATCCGAACCTATTAGGCCGAGGAAGGGCTGCCCTCCGGGGAGGTCTATCTCTGCATCCAGCTTGAAATGGATATTGACGATCGGCCGCGCTTCCTGCGGTGGCTTGGCATCGGGCCACAGCTCGGCACAAACATCCGGCGGAACGGCGAGGACGACGGCATCGTCATTGGCGACGCGGAGCAGGCCCTCGGGGAAGCGCAACGCCAGGACGGCTTTGTCCTGCCATCTGAGCCCTCTTAGCCGGGACTGGAACCTCACAATTGTGCCCTTGCTCTCCAGCAGCCGGAGTGCCGGGTCGACCAGCGCAGTCGAAATGCCCTGGCTGAAAATCATCGGCCGGCAGGCGGCCTCTCCTTTGAAAAAAGAAAGCGACAGCGCTTTCCACAGAAGCCGCGCGGACGCTTCCTTGGCATCGGTGTTGAGAACGGCCTGACAGAGCGGTTGCCAGAACGCTTCCATCATCGGGTCATCGTTTTTGATGAAATCGCCAACGGTCGCGGAAGCGCTGGCCCGCCCCAGGCGAAGCGCCTTGATGTAATCAGCAGGAGAACTGCCGGGGACGCGGCGTCTGGGATTGAGGAGCCAGAGCGGAAACCACGGTGAGCCGGGCCGCAAATTCCATTGCGCGCCGGTCCGGATATCGCGGAACGGAAACGAGGCGGGCCGGATTTCCGTCACGCTATCCTGCGATCCCAGTCGTTTAAGATAGTCTTTGGTGTTCCGGTTGGCGCCGAGCAGCATATGGCTGCCATTGTCGATGACGCAGCCGAGCCCCTCATCCATGAAGGACCTGCAGCGCCCACCGGCGCGCGGCGCCGCCTCATAGAGAGCAACCCGGTGTCCTGCGCTCGCACAGCGGACCGCGCAGGCAAGGCCGGACATGCCGGCGCCGATGACGTGGATCATTGCCATTAGCGCCGCCTAACCCCCCGCCAGATTCC
>JBLHKG010000003.1:0-16564 GCA_047619835.1 Alphaproteobacteria bacterium | reverse complement strand
CCCCATCGTCGCCAGGAGGATCGACTTCGCTTCATTGGCCTTTTCGGCGGCCTCCTTGGTGAGACGCAGTTCCTGCTCCAGCATGCTGCTTCTGAGAACATATAGGACACGGTTGGGAAGAAGGCCCCAATTGACGGGTTTGGCGAGAAAGTCCGTTGCGCCAGCGGAGAACCCTTTCTTGACGTCTTCGGTTTGCTCCCGACCGGTGACGATGATCACCGGTGTATGTCCTATCTCAGGATCGGCCCGCACTTGCTGGCAAACCTCAAAGCCATCCATGCCCGGCATCATCACATCCAGCAGAACCAGGTCGGGACGCAAGGCGCGAATGCGGTCCAGCCCGTCCTTGCCATTAGATGCTTCTTCGACCTTGAATCCGTCCTCCTCAAGACAATCGCGGGTCAGCAGACGCTGGGTTTCCTCATCATCGATGACGAGAATAAGGGCATCGATGAAGGGGTTAGGCGTATCAATCATGCCTTGGACCTTTCCATCAGGGCGTCATTTTCACCGTCAGGAGCGAGCGCCGCGGCAACGATGTTATATTCACTGGAAATTTCCACAAATAGCGCGTTCGCCCCGTCCAGCATCCCTCCTCCCGCCATCAACTCGAACTGGCGGCACAGATCGGAAAGCGTCGCGGCGCCCATATTCGCGCTCGACGATTTCAGGCTATGCGCCGTCATCTGCACAGCGGCGCAATCGCCTGTGGTAAGCGCCGTTTCCAGCGTCTCGAGGCTTGCCGGTGTGGTATTCAGGTAAATGCCAACCAGCCGCTTCCACAAATCGGGCTTGTTGACGCGTAATGGCTCGACGATCTCCGGATCGAGGACCGCCACGGGCCCTTTAGGCAAAGGGATATCCTGTTCAGCCGATGCAACCGCCGCAATGCCTATGCTCGCCCCGACTCGGACTTGGACATTCTCGATGCATTTCTGCATGGTTGAAAGCAGCGTGTCCGGGTCGAACGGCTTCGAGGCATAATCATCCATACCAGAGGCGATATATTTTTCACGGTCGCCGACCATCGCATTGGCGGTTAGCGCAATGATCGGGATATTCGAGACCGGCCCCGCAAGCTGGCGAATTTCGGTCGCCGCAGCGACACCGTCCATCACCGGCATGTGGACGTCCATCAGGACGATATCGTAGGACGCGCTCTGAACCATCTTCACGGCATCCACGCCATTTTCAACCACATCCACGCGATGGCCTGCCTCTTCCAGCGTCGCGACCGCAATTTCCTGGTTTATCTCATTGTCTTCGGCCAGCAGAATACGCAGTGACAGGTTCGCTGTCCTCAAGTCTCGACGATCCACCACCGGTACAACTGACTCAGAACCGATCTCCGAAGACGCTAATTCTTCACAGGTAACGGTGAACCAGAAGAGGGAGCCCTTGCCCGGCTCGCTGTCGACCCCGATCTCGCCATCCATAAACCCGACAAGTTCGCGGCAGATCGCCAGTCCGAGACCGGTGCCGCCGAAAACGCGTGTCGTCGAAGCATCCGCCTGGGTGAATTTGTCGAAGACGAGCCCCTGTTTCTCCTGCTCTATCCCGATTCCTGTATCGCGCACCTCGAACCGCAGAAGACACCGGTTGCCGTCGAGGGCGCTGGACGCCACATCAATCGTGATGCCGCCGGTCTCGGTGAACTTGACGGCATTGCCCACGAGATTGAACAGAACCTGCTTGATACGCCCAAAATCGCCCTTGAAGTCGATGAGTGTTTCGGGCGCGATCCGGGTCTCATAGGTGAGCCCCTTTTCCATCGCGGACGACTGCATGAGCGCTTCAACCTCCTCGACCAGACGCGGAAGATGAAAATTGGTCATCTCAAGTTCGACCTGTCCGGCCTCGATCTTCGACACATCGAGCAAATTATTCAGCAGATCGAGCAACGACTCGCCCGACTGCTTGATCCGTCCGGCGAAACGCGCCTGTTTGGGGCCAAGATCGGTTTTCAACAGCAGCCCCGCCATGCCAAGAACGCCGTTCATCGGTGTCCGGATTTCGTGGCTCATGGTCGCCAGGAATTCGGATTTTGTCCGATTCGCCGCTTCCGCGGCGTCCAGAGCTTCGGCGAGTTCCCCGGTGCGCACGGCGACCCGTCCCTCAAGGTCTTCATTTAAGAGCTTGAGTTCTCTCTGGGTTACGGAGATCTCTTCCAGTCGGTCCGACAGCAACCGGTCGCGCTCGCCGATTTTTTCGGCCATCGCATTGAACTCGGCGGCGAGCACGCCAAGACCGTCGGTATCCCTGATATCGATACGGAAATCGAGATCACCCCGGCTTATTCGTTGGGCGCTGTCGGTTACGATACTGAGTCGGGCGGATATCCGGCGCTGAACCATTATTGAAATAAAGGCCGCCGCCACGACGCCGATAGCGGCAATCAGCAGGAAAAAACGCTGTGTCCGACGCCCTTCCGCGATCAGGTCGGATTGATAGGTATTAAAATTGCGGTCCAGTCGCTGTGTCGCCTCGGCAATCTGCCGCCGTGCCAGATGCATCGCCAAACGCGCCTCATCGCGGGCTTCGTCCAGGGACGTCCCGCTCATGCCCGACGCATCTGCATCGCTATAGCCAAACATACCGCCACGAAAATAAACAATCGGCTTCTGAACCGACTCTATCATTCCCTTGAAGTTAAGGGTGTCGAACACGGCGTCATGGTCATGCCCATGTTCCGCATGGCTGTCCCGAGAAAGGAGACGGCCTTGCAATCGCCGCAAAATATCGAGGCTCTGATCGACCAGAACGAGAGCGTCGGACAGTTGCACGGGAGATCGATGATAGTAGCGCTCCAGCATGCTCTCCGCGGACGCAAGCAGGTTGCTGAGGAGCTGAAAATCAGCCCGCGCCGCATCGTGGCCGGAAATGAATTGTGCCACCTGAGGCAGTTCGCTTCTAAGGCTCGCCAGGGCGTGAGTGACATGGGCCTTGAGGGCAATCGTTGTATCGGACGCAGGATCGGCGGCTTCTTCATCCAGAAAATTGTAGAACGCCGTCCGTGCACCAAAGGCATGATGCTGGCGCAGCGGGGAGTCGGGCCCGGCCGACAGAAATTTTGCCGACAAGGATTTTTCGATAGCGACCAGCCGATTTAGCAATTCGACCAATTCATCGCCGCTGACCCGATCCCGGTTTACGAATTGCAGGAACTGATATGCGGCATCCGCGATCAACCCGTCCAGCCGCTTCAGAGCGTCGCGCGCCGGCGTCGCCACGGAAACATTGATTTCCATAAGGCTGCTGGTGTTCCGTATGTGATTATAGGCAAATCCGGCAACCGCCAGCAGCAGCAGCGCCACCAGCACCGAACCGAGACGCGAAAGATAGGTAATGGACACAGGGTTAAATCCGGCTGGCCAGCGGCGCTCTTACTTGAAACGAAGCGACAGAATGTCGCTGATCTCGCCGACGCCGAACAGGGGCTCCTGAAGCTTGGGGTTCTTCCTGCGACCAGCGATTTCATAGCGGGATACGCCAAAGGCGTAGGCCTGCCGTGTATTGAATTGAACATCGTCCGCATTACCGGTTACCAGTTTTCTGGCAAACTCGAGTGTCCAGACGCCATCGCGCCACACGCCTTTGGCGCGCACATCGGCGCGGCTGCCCTGCGGCGTCGCGAACTTGTACAGTGGCGCGCGGTCACCGATATGGGCACCGTGTATGACGGTCTTGTACGCAGCGTGACCGCTATCGCCAGGACGGGTCAAATAAAACCGGCTGCCGTATTTCGAAAGCAGGGATGTTGAATTTGGCGTCCGCAACGACGAATAAACATGCATCTTGTCGTCGGCATAGCCAGCATGATCGGTACGATGGGATTTCCAGTACCAGATGTCCGCCTTGTAAGGCGCCTTGGCATCTATGTGAATATCGACCAGACCGGCTTCCATGCTCCATTTGAAGACGAACGTATCCTCGCGGTCCGCGCCAATACGATAGCGCGACTGACCGGGCACCCAGATCTGTGTCTTGTGATGACGATTTTCAGTCTTGTCGGGGAAACTGACGAGGAAATAAAGCCTGTCGCCGGTATAAACCGAGCGGAGCGTCAGCTTGATTTTGGCAAGCGGGTCATAGGTGACGATGGGTTTCGCGCTCGACCATGCGGCGTCACCCGCCTTGCCATCGATCACCGGCGCGTTCTTGACTTTGACCGAAACCAGTTCCGCGAGCCCCTCTGCTCTCGATTGCACCGCCCAAAAGGGAACAAGTGCCAGATTAACCGCCAGGAACGAGAGGATCATTTTCAGGGACGGGAATTTTTTGGGCATACGGTTCATCCTGCAACAAAGACAGCCAATCAACCGTTGATGTGTATAAAATAGAGGTTAAAATTATTTAAATCCAGACAGGGTTTAGGGTGACCCAGCGGAAACCCCGTCAGATCGAGAACCCGCCAAGCTTGGTTTCAAGATATTCGGAGAGGCCTTCATGCCCGCCTTCCCGGCCAAGCCCCGATTCCTTCATCCCGCCAAATGGCGCTGCAGCGCCAGTCGGGTTGATGTCGTTGATGCCAATAATGCCAAAGCGCAGCCCTTCGAATGTGCGCATCGCCGCCGACAGATTTTGCGTATAGACATAGGCCGCGAGGCCGTAATGCGTGTCATTGGCCATCGCCAGCAAATCATCGTCATCGCTGAATGAGATAATCGGCGCGACCGGGCCGAAGGTCTCCTCCCGATAGATCAGCATGTCCTGCGTGACGCCCGCGAGCACGGTCGGCGCATAGAAATAGCCGCGCTCCAAACCGTCTTCCATCAGACGGTGACCACCACACAGCAGCGTCGCCCCTTTTTCGGTGGCGTCGGCGACCTGGCGTTCCACCTTGTCTACCGCCGCCTGATTGACCAGCGGACCAATGGCGATGCCGTCTTCGAGCCCGTTGCCTGCCCGCATCCGCTCGACTCTGGAAACAAATTCCCTGGTAAAGGCCTCGACGCCGCTTTCATGGACGAACAGCCGGTTGGGGCAGATGCAGGCCTGCCCGGAATTAAGATATTTCACCAGTACCGCGCCCTTGGCGGCAAACACCGGATCGGCATCCTTAAGCACCAGAAACGGCGCATGGCCGCCAAGTTCCAGCGATACCCTTTTCATCTGATCGGCGGCGCCGCGCGCCAGCATCTTGCCGGTGCGGGTCGAGCCGGTGAAGGTGATCTTGCGCACTTTGTCATTGCTGACGAATTCTTCGCCAATCGGCGCGGGATCCAGCGCGGTCACCAGATTGGCGACGCCTTCGGGCACCCCGGCTTCCTGGAGCACCTTGAATATCTCAATCGCGCAAAGCGGCGTGGCTTCCGCCGGCTTGAGGACGATGGTGCAGCCCGCCGCCAGCGCCGGGGCTACCTTGCGGGTGATCATTGAGGCCGGGTAGTTCCACGGCGTAATAGCCGCCACTACGCCGACTGGCTGGTGCAGCACGATAAAGCGCTGATCGGCGCGCGGCGCGGGTATGGTCTCGCCATAGACCCGCTTGGCTTCCTCGGCATACCACAGCAGAAAATCGGCGCCATAACGGACCTCGTTGAGGGCGGCGCGCAGCGGTTTGCCTTGCTCTGTGGTCATGATCCGGGCGATATCGCCGGCCCGCGCGGTCATCAGCTCCCACGCCTTATAGAGGATGCGCGAGCGGTCATAGGCGGTCATCCCCGACCAGCCGGCAAACGCGGCGCTGGCGGCCTCAATCGCGCGCGCGGCGTCTTCCCTCCCGCCATCGGCCACGTCGGTAATAACCTCGCCGGTCGCCGGGTTGGTCACCTCGAAACGCTTGCCGGAGGCGGCTTCGCACCATTCGCCATTGATAAACATGCTGGTTCCCTCATCGTTTTCTTGCCGTTATGCAATCATTCATACCATCCACATCGTCCCGGTGCGACAGCACTCCGTCTTTCAATCGGGCGACAAAATCGCTACATTGGGGACAGCAAAAGAACAAAAACGGTCAGGAGAGAATTATGGGATACAGTTTCGAACAGTTCTGCTCAGACAGCCATGACGTGCTGAGCGCGGATAACGGGCCCGACGGCCACGACAAGGTTCGCGCCAGTCTGGAAAAACTGCTGGCCGATCCCGATTTCATCGCCGCCGAATGTGGCCCCGACGCAGAGCTCGGCATTCGCACCATCCACCGTGACAAAGACACCGGCTTCAATGTGCTGGTGCATATTTACGAGGGCGGCAAAAAGGGTCCGCCGCACGATCACGGACGGTCCTGGGCAGTCTACGGCCAGGCCGCCGAATGGACCGACATGACGCTGTGGAGCCGTAAGGACGACGGCTCAAAGGAAGGCTTCGCCGATCTCGACGAAGGCAAAACATTTCGTCTCACACCCGGCAAAGCCGGCAAGTTCGAAATCGGCGATATCCACTCGATTCATTTTCCCGACGGCGCCAAATTCATTCGCGTGACGGGCACCGACCTTGATGCCATCCCGACCAACCGCTTCGATCTGGAGAAACAGGCGGTATCGGTCGGAAATCGGCTTAAATAGCTGGATGATAAAATGACTCTCACCATCGATATTGAACCGGCGTCAGCGGCAGCCGGTGCGCGCATTCACGGCATCGACCTCCACGAGGAGATCGACGACCGGACGATCGACATGATCCGGAATGCCTTCACCGAATACAGCGTGCTGTGTTTCCCGGGTCAGAAGATTTCGCCCGACGATCAGCTGCGCTTCGCCAATCTGTTCGGGCGGGGCGACGGATCGTTCCGCGACCGTTCCTCGGGCGATTTAAAGAGGTCCGGTTCGCGCGGGGTGATGCTGGTCAGCAATATCCGCAAGAACGGGCAGCCGATCGGTTCGCTGCCGGACGGCGAAATGCAGTTCCACACCGACGGCGCGCACCGCGAATACCCCTACAGGGCGACGACGCTCTATGCCATCCGCATCCCCTCGCGCGGCGGCAACACGCTATTTGCCAATCTCTACAAGGCTTACGACACGCTCTCCGACGCGATGAAGGCCCGGATCGAGGATCTGGAAACAGTCTGCGTATACGATTATGCGGCGACCGAACGGAGCACCATCGGCGATGATCCCGATCTGCCGCGCGCCACGCACAGGCTGGTCAAAACCCATCCCGAGTCAGGCCGAAAATCGCTCTATGTCTGCCGGCTGATGACCGAATATATCGTCGGTATGTCTCGTGACGAAAGCGAGAAGCTGCTGGTTGAGCTGATCAATCACGCCGAAAACCCGGAGTTCGTATATGCCCATGAATGGACGCCCGGTGATCTGTTGATCTGGGACAATCGCTGCCTGAACCATGCGCGCACCGATTT
Organism: Alphaproteobacteria bacterium; assembly: GCA_047619835.1. Classification (GTDB taxonomy): domain Bacteria; phylum Pseudomonadota; class Alphaproteobacteria; order MPNO01; family UBA2964; genus JAYOEY01. The sequence goes on along the minus strand of JBLHKG010000003.1, from coordinate 9,261 downwards.
CCCCGCCGACGAACAGCGGCTGCTGCGGCGCTATACGGTCAGCGAACCGAACGCACCCATTGCAAACTAATCGGGGCAAACTAATCGGGGCAAACTAATCGGGGCAAACTAATCGGGGCAAACTAATCGGGGCAAACTAATCGGGGCAAACTAATCGGGGCAAACTAATCGGGGCGCGAATTAACAGGCAGGAGACAAGCCATGGCCAAGGCAATCTGGAACGGCGTGACCATCGCCGAGACCGACGATATCGCGCATGTCGAAGGCAACGCCTATTTCCCGCTCAGCGCCATCGATAAACAGATCCTGTCGGAAAGCAATGAGACCCGACCGACCTACTGCCATTGGAAAGGTATCGCCGAGTATTACGACATCACCGTCGATGGCGAGACCAATGTCGGCGGCGCCTGGTATTACGCCACCCCCTATCCGCAGGCCGTCATCATCACCGACCGCATCGCCTTCTCGAAAGGCGTCGAAATCACCGGCGTCCCCGAAGGACGCGGCCTGGTGGAAGGCGAGCCCCTGCTCGATGGCAAGACGGGGTGGGAGGCGCTCTGCTGGCTGATCAAATTCTCTGACGCGCCGATCATTTCAATGGTGGAGATCGAGAAAGTAACAGGGATTACCGAAGGCGAGATTGAGGAGACGTGGCAGATCCACGACGTGCAGCGCTACTCGGCGCGCTACAAGCGCGCCCTCGCGGGCGGCAAGGGCGAGCCGTGGCGGCTGGAGATGACCGATTGAGGCTGCCAATCGTCTGACGCGACGGGCAGCAGCCATCCCTTCTTTAACGGTTTAATTACCCGTCATCGTTATAGCCATCTGAAGCAGATGTTGCTGTATCTCGGGTGCATTTGCCCGTGCGTCTGAAAGCAGTCCCCATGATCAGCCAAGCAGTTACAAACCCGGGTGCAGCCGACCCGATTATTGATTTAATCGAAAAATCCTGCGGCATTGGCGCCATTGACGACTTCGCAAGCCATATGATCAGCCTGTCGGACGTCGTCAAAAACGAAATGCGCAAGAAACTCAACTGGGACGACAATACGGTTCACAGCAAACTCCGGGCAATTATCGAGAGCGGACTCGACAAGAACGGGCGCTACAGCGAAAGACCGCTTGAGCAGGCGGTCGAGCGACACCGGACATTCTCGCAGTCTTACATCGACACCCAGTGTCTTCTGACCGAATGGCTGAATATTTACCGCTCATTGCGCGCATATTTCCACATTTTAAAAAAACCGCCAACGGCTAGAGCCCCGTCAGAAACTCCGTAAGCGCCGCGTTGAACGCGACCGGGTTCTCCAGGTTCGAAATATGCCCGGCATCGGGGATCATCACATGTTTGGCACCGGGGATCGCCCTGGCGGCCTCGGCCAGCGCTTCGGGCGGCGCGCCCTTGTCCTTGGCCCCGCCGAGTATCAGTGTCGGGATGGAAATCTCGCCCAGCCGCGATCCAAAGGCCAGCGTTTTGAGCGCCATGCAGCAGCCGGCGTGGCCGGTCACATCGGTTGAGCGCACCATGCCGCGCACCTTGTCCAGCACCGGGATGTTAGCCGCCACTGATTCCGGCGTAAACCAGCGTGAAACCGTCGATTCGACCAGACCTTCCATGCCATCTACGGCAGCGACATCGATGCGGTGCTGGAAATAATCCTGATAATCCGGCGGCGCATCGGGGCGGGAATCGCAGGCGATCAGGCTCAGAAGGCGGTCGCCATGATCCTGCGCCATGCCATACCCCATCATTCCGCCGATTGAGAGGCCGCACCAATGGGCCTTATCGACACCGACATGATCCATCAGACCCAGCGCATCGGCGATGATCATCGGGAAACTATAGGGCCCTTCGGGCGCCGACGACTGGCCGAGCCCGCGATGGTCGTAGCGCAGGATGCGGTAATCGTCCTTGAGCAATTCCGCCTGATCGTCCCACAGGGTCAGATTGTTGCAGAGGGCATGTGAGAACACGATCCAGGGCTTCCCCTCGGTTCCCGACACTTCATAATTGATCTCGATTCCGTTGACGCTGGCTTTCACGCTATTCTCCATTTCAAATTACTGCACCAGCCCGCTCCTCCACCCGGCCACCCACGAGAGTATCCTGATGGGTGGCCGGGTGGAGGAGTGGGCTGGTACCGAAGCATTTCAGATGGACCCTGAAATACCGGCACCGACCGAACCTGTCCACCACATGTCTTGCACGCCGCTTCACGCTCCCGTAGATAAAGGCATCAACCCAACAAAAGGATAGTTATGAGCACGACCAAGAAGGATGTGGCGCCCGGCGCGCCGTCGGAAAAACTTTACGATCTGCGCGGCGCCCTTGAGTGGCTGCAGGAACAGGGCGATCTGGTGGTCACCGACAAGGAGGTCGATCCCGATCTCGAGATCATCGCGCTGCAGAAGGTTTTCGACGGCGGCTGCCCGATCCTGTTTAACAACGTCAAGGGAAAGCCCAACAACCGCGTGGTCACCAACCTGTTCAGCGACATGAAAGTCGTCGACAAGATGTTCGGCTGGGCCAATCCGGTTGAGCGCACCCAGCATGTCGCCAACGCGCTGCGCCGCCCGATACCGCCGATCATCATCGACCAGAAGGACGCACCCTGCCAGGAAGTGGTGATCAAGGATCCGGTAAACGTAAATGATTACATCGTTCCGGTGCGCCATACCGAATTCGAGCCCGAGCTGACGGTTGGCTCGGGAATCCGCTGCGTCACGGGTGAGTATTTCTCCGGCGGCACCGATCTTGGCTACAACCGGATGAATTTCCGCTGGGGCAATATCGGCACCTTCCAGATCTCGCCCGGCTCGCATATGTGGCAGGTCGTCACGCGCTATTACAAATCCGACGAGCCGATCCCGATCACCATCTGTTTTGGCGTGCCGCCCTCCTGCACCCTGCTCGCCGGCGCCGGGTTCGATTACGTGATCCTGCCCGAAGGCTGCGACGAGATCGCCGTCGCCGGCGCGGTTCAGGGCTCGCCGGTCCGCATGGTCAAGGCGCGCACGGTCGACACCTATACGCTGGCCGATGCCGAAGTGGTGCTGGAAGGCTATGTCAATCCGCGCGACCGCCGGTTTGAAACCGCGGAATCGGAAGAATCCGGTATTCAGGGACGCCATCATTTCCACCCCGAATGGTCGGGCTATATGGGCAAGGCCTATAAGGCGCCGACTTTTCACTGCACGGCGGTGACAACCCGCAAGCCCGAATCAAAGCCGATCATCTTTGCGCTCGGCGTGCATACGTCGGACGAAAGCAATATCGACACCACGGTGCGCGAAGGCGCGATCCTTGAGCTGTGCCACCGCATGCAGCCCGGCATCGTCACCGATGTGCATATCCCCTATTCGATGACCGATTGGGGCGGGGCGATCATCCAGGTCAAGAAGCGCAGCCAGATCGATGAAGGCTGGCAACGCAACTTCCTCGCCGCGATCCTCGCCACGTCTCAGGGCGCCCGGCTGGTGATAGCCGCCTCGGAAGACACCGACATCTATGACATGGATGACATCATGTGGTGCCTGACGACCCGGGTGAACCCTCATACCGACATCCTCAACCCGCTGCCCGGCGGGCGCGGCCAGACCTTCATGCCGGCCGAGCGCATGACGGCGGGCAATGCCGAATGGACCGCCTCAAACACCCGCTTCGAAGGCGGCATGGGGATCGATGCGACGGTGCCTTACGGCTATGAGGACGATTTCATGCGGCCGCAATATCCGGTCGACAAGGTGGACCCGAAAAACTGGTTCAGCGATGGCGACATCAAGAACATGAAAGACCGCATGCATGGCTGGGTGAACTCGCTGGCCAGGCACGGGCGGTAGTTTTCAGCAGAAATCGAAATAGGGGCGGGTTTCAAACCCGCCCCTTTGCATTTCGAGCCTGCTATTTCGAGAAGATGAGTAAAACTCGTCCGTCACCCCGGACCCGAACATATCCCGGCTAAGGGACTGGTTGAAATGAGTTCATCGTGACATTCAACCAAAGCCTGTAGATAATCTGTTTCATCGAACGTACTGGGTCCGTTGAGAAGCAACGTCAGGTGAGAGAAACTTTCAGTGAATGGCTTATCAGCCGTAACTATAAAAATAATACGGTGGCAACCCAGGGCGCACATACCAGGCGCCTTGAGAAGCAATATGGCGATCTTGATGAAGCCTACGACAATGACCAGTTTGCAGAAATAATTTCGGATTTATCATATTCGAAGACTGATGAACGTGATGGCCTGCCCAATCCCGCCAAAATCAGTATCGAAGGCAATCTATATAAAAATTTAGCTAACTATAGAGCAACACTGGGGTATTACGCCCGCTTCAGAGAAAGCGAAAATCGGGAAACCGGACATCCGGCGTCCAATGGTCTGTTGAATCGTGACGCCCTGGAAAATCTAAGAAAGATTTTCCTGGGGCGTTATACAGATTTCGAGTCGCTTGGATTCCAGGCAGACCACGGGAGCTATTGGGATGAGGAACGAGGTTATAAGGAAGACGTTCTTGCTGGCGCGCAAGAAATTTTGGCGCGGGATTCAACGTCCGACGATGAAGTCGGCCAAGCATTCATAGCGCTCCTTCGACGACCACCGGCGAACTTTGTTGGTTGGCGCGCTTTCGAACGAATACGCGAAGCGGGTCCAGAAGCCGAAAAATCCGTTGCCATCGCTTTGGGCGAGATGGTGAATGACCCGGGTGAAATTTCAGTCGTCGCGGAAACGGCCGCCGAACAAATTCACGCGTTGATGACCGGAGGGGCGGCGGAAAATCCAGCGTTTGGGCATGTCCGCTCACTTGTAACAACGACGTTGGCACTTTGCCGGCCGAGTGAAGCAATCGCAGTCAAAACACGGTTTATGCAACGAGCCGCGAAGCTTTTGGCGGGTCAGGGCCCGTTCAAGTCTCGTGTAATGACCAGTGACGAGTACCGCGAATTTCTTTCGCTTTCCGATGCGATATTCGATGTATTGCAGAATGAATGGGGCTGGAAGCCACGGGATCTATGGGATGTGCAAGGGTTCCTCTGGGCCGCGATCAACTCTATGGCGGAAGAGCTGGAGGATGACGGTAGTGAAGCAGATGAGGATGAACCAATGCCCGAAGAGAGCATGGAAAATAATCCAGCGACCAACCTGATCCTCTATGGGCCGCCTGGTACCGGGAAGACCTATTCGACAGCGGCAAAGGCAGTGGAACTTTGTGACGGTCACCCCGCTGATGACGACCGTGACGCAGTGATGCTACGCTATCGTGAACTGGTTGAGCGCAAACGGATCAGTTTCGTCACGTTCCATCAATCTTATGCCTACGAGGATTTCGTCGAGGGGCTGCGCCCGGAGACGAACACGGTCGATGAAGCGGACGACGAACCGAATTCAGGTGGTTTTACCCTAAGACCTCATCCCGGCGTGTTTCGCCGGATAGCGGAGCTGGCCCGAAACAACCGGGGACGGTCTTCGAGTTTGTTCGAGCTAGATAGCACCTACAGCGTCTTCAAAATGTCGCTCGGCGAGAGCAGACGCGAAGAAGATGCGAGGATATTTCGAGAGGCAATAAAGGGCGGCTACGTCGTACTTGGGTGGGGCGGGGATATCAATTGGTCCGCGCCCGAGTATGATGATTTCGAGGCGATCAAGGCGAGATGGCGAAAGGATCATCCAGATGCTAATGGGAAAGATCCGAATATTTCTCAGCTTTACACACTCCGTGGCCAAATGACAGTCGGCGACTTGGTCGTTATTTCCGACGGTAACAAAAAGTTTCGCGCGATCGGCAAAGTCACCGGACCTTATCAATTCGTTCAAGACGATATCATTGAGTATCATCACCGCCGTCCCGTCGAGTGGATTTGGCAAAATGATGAGGGTCTTCCGTGCGAACTCATCTATGGCCGAAGCTTCAGCCAAGTATCAGCTTATCAACTTGATCCCAGTGTAATCCACCGGCCCGCGCTGGAACAGATTATTGCGGGCGGAAGCGAAGCCGCAAAATTTTCCGGTGCGCCTGAATCCTATGTGCTCATTATTGACGAGATCAATCGGGCCAATGTTTCGAAGGTTTTTGGCGAACTCATCACGCTCATCGAACCAGACAAACGTCTAAGCAGTGAAAATGAGCTTACCGTAACACTTCCCTATTCTGGAGATACGTTTGGCGTGCCTGGCAACCTGCATATCATCGGGACCATGAATACCGCCGACCGCTCGATTGCGCTGCTCGATACGGCGCTTAGACGTCGGTTTGAGTTCGAGGAAATAGCTCCCGATTCGTCTTTGTTGGGCTCCGCCAGCAACGCGACGGATATCGACCTAAAAGCCGTGCTTGAGGGGCTCAACACCCGCATTGAATATCTGTTTGATAGAGATCACCAGATTGGTCACGCCTTCTTCATGGGCTGTCAGGACTTTCGCAATCTCAATCACGTGATGCGCACGAAGGTGATCCCACTGCTCGCCGAGTATTTCTACGAGAACTGGGAGAAGGTCCGGCAGGTGCTCGGCGAGACCACAAATGAGGGTGCTTTTGTGAAGCGCATTGCCCTGCAGGCACCGAAAGGGGCCGAAGACCTTATTTCGGATGAGGGGCGCTGGCGTTACCTTGTCCATAACGAATTTCAACCAACCGCCTATGATCAGCTGAAGGCATGATTCATCGCAGCATACGCGAATGGACCTATTTGCCTGTTGCAGAGGATGGCAGCGAGAATGCAATTCCAAGGATGGACGCAGACAGTCTCGTCGCCACAGCAAAGGGCTTGAACCTAGGTGGTGACGACGGCGAAACCATTCTGATCAATGGCCATAGACGATTGAGAGCCCAACAAATCGTCGGCGTTCTCGCATCTCCAGGCGCCACACTCGAAATACTTCCGAAAATTGATGGCCTAAATGAGGCGTCCACGCGGGAGTGTCTCGTGCATATGCTCGCGCGGGTGTTTGACCTGAGAGTGGGCGATGGAGCGATGGCCGATCTAGGATGGCAACGATACGACCTGTTAGAGATATTGATCCGATTGTTCTGCGACCGGCTATTTAGCGTCGTTCATCGAGGGCTTTCGCGCCGTTATGTCGGCCACGAAAACGATCTCGCTGCGCTCCGCGGTCGTCTGAATGTGAAGCGTCAATTTACATCGCTTCTTTCAACGCCTCAGAAGCTGGCATGCCGTTATGAAGATTTAAGTGTTGATATTCCGCTGAACCAGATCATGAAAGCGGCGGTCACGCGTTTACGAACGATTACGAGGGCGGCGGAAAACCAGAGGCGGCTGACCGAGTTGGCCTTCGTCTTCGCAGATGTCAGCACCATCGCTGTGCGAGATCTTCGATGGGACCAGGTTGTTCTGAATCGGACAAATATTGCCTGGGATACGCTGATCAAGCTTGCCAAAATGCTGCTTGGAGAGCGCTTTCAGACGACGAGCAGCGGCGGTGCCCGTGGATTTTCGCTGATGTTTCCGATGAATATTTTATTCGAGGAATACATTGGCCGGTCGATACGCCGTGTTCTTTCTGGAACCGGTCTCAATGTTCAACTCCAAGGGCCGGTGAAGCATGCGTTGATAGGCCCAAACTCGGCCCCTTATTTTAGAACAAAGCCCGACATCGTAATCAGTCGCGATGGTAAACCGCTGCTCGTTATCGACACGAAATGGAAACGGCTTAAAGGCGTACTAGATAATCCGAAACAAGGTGTAGGGCAGGCCGACGTCTATCAGATGATGGCGTATGCTCACGTCTATGGATGCGCCCGAATGATGTTGCTATACCCTCATCATGACGAACTGGGCGTGGAGGAGGGCCAGTTGAACTCGTATCATATTAACGGGACAGAGGACGCACAGCTTCTAATCACGTCGATCAAGATTTCGGCTTGGAAATCTCTTGAAAGTCGTTTGGCAAATCTCGTTACAAGCGCTCTGAAAAGCCCACAATTCTCTTGTGACGCAGTCACTTGATGATAACTGGGGCAAAACTCAATCGACTCGATGCCAGTCGATTGCGTCTTGCCCTGTCCCCTAAATCCCGTCCTCGCGCTTTTTGATCTCATCGATGTCGAAGACATGCGGCATGGCGCTGCGGGTAAAGATATTGATCTTCGGATGATATAACGACGGATCGTCGAGCGAGCCCGCTGCCAGTACGTATAGCTCCGGCCAGGCGTCCGAGCGGCACAGCACGTTCGAGCCGCAATCGGGGCAGAAGCCGCGCTCCATCACCGTGCCCTTGTCGGTTTCCTTGCCGTAGAATTTCAGCTCACCCTTGAGCGCCATCCCGGCCTTGGTCACCATCATGCTGGAGGCGAAGGCAGTGCCGGTATGGCGCTGACAATCCCGGCAATGGCACAGCCCCTCATAGATTGATTTTTCGGGAATTTCGACCTCGTAAGAGATCCCGCCACAGAGGCATTGTCCGGTTGCTTTGGGTCCGGTTGCTTTGGGTCCGGTTGCTTTGGGTCCGGTTGCTTTGGGTCCGGTTGCTTTGGTTGTCATTGTCACTCCTGATCCTCGTCGCGGCGCCAGAGCGCCAGAAAGCATATCGTATATAGATACCTGTCGATCAGCGCGTCCAGCCCTTCCCGTCCCTGAGCCTGAACCGCTGGATCTTGCCAGTCGCGGTCTTGGGCAAATCATCGACAAAGTGGAACCAGCGCGGATATTTGTAATGGGCCAGCCCGTCGCGGCAATGCTGTATCAGCGCCGCCTCTGTGACCTCGCCCGCCTCTGACGGATCGTTGAGAACGACATAGGCGGCGGGTTTGATCAGCCCTTCGTCGTCTTTATGCCCGACGACAGCCGCTTCCAGCACCTTGGGATGCTCAATCAGCCGGGCCTCTATCTCAAACGGCGAACACCACAGACCGCCGACCTTCATCATATCGTCGCCGCGCCCGGCATTGTGGTAGTACCCCTCGTCGTCGCGGTAGTACATGTCGCCGGTATTGAGCCAGTCGCCCTTCATGGTCGCGGCGGTTTTCGGTGGGTTTTTCCAGTAGTGCCGGGCGGCGGATTCGCCTTTTACCCAAACGGTGCCGATCACGCCCGGCTCGGTGATTTTCGCCTCTTCGTCATCGACCAGCTTGATCTCATAGCCATCAACCGGCGTGCCCGAGGTACCGGGGCGGATATCGCCCGGTCGGTTGGCGATAAAGATGTGCAGATTTTCGGTCGACCCCAGCCCGTCGAGAATGTCGGTGCCGGTGTTCTCCTGCCAGCGCCGCAGCACATCGCCCGGCAGCGCCTCGCCCGCCGAGATA
>JBLHKG010000002.1:0-16584 GCA_047619835.1 Alphaproteobacteria bacterium | reverse complement strand
ACTTCCGTGGCGGCATCGCTGTCGTAGTTGAATGTCTGTGACAGCACGATATCGACTTTATTTGTGCTGGCCGCATTGGACAGCGTCACCACCGTGCTGGACGACATTGCGGTGCCGTCATTGGCCGCCGTGTCAATCGCCCCGGTGAAGGCCGTGCCGTCGATCGTCACGGAAAAGGTGCCGGCGCCGTCATAATCGATGGTGCCGGATGCCGCCGTGCCGTGATCGCCGCGCAGCGTGACGCTGTCGACACCGTCGACAACTTCATAGTTCCCGGCGCCGACCGTGACGGTTTTTGCGCCGTTGACAAGCTGTGTACCAGCAAAGTCGGTGTCGATGGCAATCCGGTTGATTTCCGAAGACAGGGCCTGATACTCGGTATCCAGAATGGCCCGTTCGGTGCCGGAAAGCTGGCCCGAACCCGCCTGAACGGCAAGCGATTTCATCCGGGTCAGGACGTCATTGACCTGCGCCATGGCGCCATCGGCGATCTGAAGCATGGAGATCGCCTGCCCGGCATTGACCGAGGCTTGCTTGAGACCGGTAACTTCGGCGGCCAACCGGGAACCAACCGCCAGCGAGGCGGCATCGTCTTTCGCTGAAACCACTCTGCTGCCCGCCGAAAGCTTGGCGAGGGACGAGGTGGCCGCCATTTCGGCGCTGGCTAAATTGCGCTGGGCGACGTTGGAAGCAAAGTTGGAAACAATATTAAGTGACATCGTATTCTCCTACATGGATCGGTTATGCCGGCTTCCTGCCGACGGCCCGAAGACGGACATCGCCTTCGGATTTGCTCCGGTACGGGACCGGGGCAGGGGGCTATATGCAAGAACGATGCCAACTCGGCGAGAAAACTATTATCGAGTATTATCAATGAGTTGCTGAAATGCAGCCGGAGAAACCGAGGGAATGGACCGGCAGTATTTGCCGCATCCGGCAGGTCCTGCCCGGCAATCGTTGCCCACCTCCGGCAAGGTTTGCCGGGTCCTGTCTACCAATGATTAGTCGCGCGCCTACCCGGCTTAACCAAAAATCAACCCTGTTCGGCAACACTTCCCCGACAGCTTTGCCGCGCGGCGTGTTGCAGCGCAGTGGGCCCGGAAAATCGAATGGACATTGCATATGGCTAAGAGAAAAACACGGGCAGTTCAAAATTCCCGAATCCCTGGCGCTGGTGAATCCAGTGCATCCGCTCAAGATGTCGATGGCGCGCTAAAACGGGCGGTCGCGGCCCATCAGGCGGGTGATCTCGTGACCGCCGAGCAAGGCTATCGTGCTGTGCTTGATCGGGCGCCGGAGAATCCTTATGCGCTGCATTTCACCGGCGTTATGGCGTTGCAGAAGGGCGATCCGCAAAAAGCGGCTGAGTTGATCGAACAGGCAGTTGCGGCGGTGCCGCGCTTTGCCGATGCGTGGAGCAATCTCGGCGCCGCCTATCATGCGCTTGAGAGAAAGTCCGACGCGGAGCGCGCCTTCCGCCAGGCTATCGAGCTGAATCCCGGCCTTGCGGACGCCTTGTCGAACCTGGCGGCGATCCTGAATGGGCAGGGAAAGCACGCGGAGGCCGCTGACGCTTATCGACGGGCGCATGAGGCCGCACCCTCGCAACCGAAATTTCTGAAACGTCTCGGCGATCTGGCGCTCGAGGCTGAACAGTTTGATGTGGCGATTGACTGGTTCAACAAATTTCTTGGACTGGCCGAAGATGATGGTGAGGTCTCGAATAATATCGGGTACGCGATGGAGCGGTTGTCCCGGACTGAGGAGGCTGCTGAATGGTTCGGCAAGGCGAAAACACTCAAACCGACATCGCCCGAAATTCTCAATAATCTGGGTAGTGCCCTTGGTAACCTTGGCCGCTATGCAGAAGCGGATGCCTGCCTCCAGGAGGCCCTGAAATATGATTCCGGTAGCTGGGAAAATACTGCAAATCTTGCCCGGACGTACGCCAATCGGCGCGACATGGACAGGGCGCTGCCGCTGTTCGAAATGCTGATCGAGCAGCAACCGGACGATGCCGAGCTGGTCAATGATTATGGCTTCGCATTGTCGATGGACGGGCGGCACACAGACGCCGAGGCCCAATTCCTTCGCTCAGTTGCGATCAAGCCCGATTATGCTGTTGCTTATAACAATTTGGGGACTTGCCGCGTTGTCCAGAACAGGCGGGGCGAGGCGATTGATGATTTCAAGAAGGCCGTCGCAGTAGACCCCAGCTACCTGGCGCCGCTTTTCAATATCTGCATGGCGCTGACCTATATGGGCCGGTTTGAGGAAGCCTATATCTATGCCCGCGCCGCCGTGATGCACGACGATTTCACCGCCGATAAATTCGCCAATCCCAACAAGGTTCTGCGCCGGTTGTGCGATTTTGATTCGCTCGATGCTCTTGGCGACCCGTGGGAGCTTGTGAAGCATCTCAAACCCGCGGACGCCTTCGTGACTTTCCTCGAAATGCTGATTGTTGCCGACACGGATGACTCGATTGAAGCGCTTTCGGCGCTGCATCGTGGCTGGGGCGACAATGTGGTGAGCCAGACTGCGTCCAATCCCCTGCCACCCGCGGTTCCCGGTATTCGGCGCAGTAAGCTTCGTCTTGGCATTATGTCATCGGATCTGCGCCAGCACTCGGTCGCCAAATTCGTACGGCCCTTGCTGGAAAATTACGATCAGGACGATTTTGAGATTTTCTGCTATTCACCAACCGAAGAACCCAACGACCCCGTCCAGCAGCACATCAAGACGCTGGTTGCCGATTTTCGCCTCGTCCAGAATATGACCGATCGAAAGCTTGCCGAGGAAATACGGGCGGATGGGATCGACATCCTGTTCGAACTCAACGGGTTTACTCGCGACTCACGCATCAAGGCGTTGGCGTATAAAGCCGCACCGGTGCAGGCCTCCTGGCTGGGTTATCCTTTCTCCTCGGGGATTGGAACGGTCGATTATATTATGGTCGACCCTCATCTGAAGCCGCTCAACGAAGACTGGATGGTTGAGAAATTTCTGGTGATGCCTGAGGCCTGCTGGTGTTTTGACGGCTTTGAGCCGGAGCCGATCAGCGAACGTCCGCCGATGGAACGCAACGGTGTTGTGACGTTCGGATCCCAGAACAACCCCTATAAATTTACACGGAAGACCATCGCTCTGTGGTGTGAGGTAATGAATAAAGTGCCGGGATCGCGATTCCTGCTGGTGCGGCCCGAGGCCGATAGCCCGGTGCTGTGCAGCCATCTTATCAAGGAATTTGGGCGTAACGGGATTGAGCCTGATCGCTTGTATTTCGTCAATAATCGCCGCCTCGGTATCTCCAATCTTGCCTATTATGACGAGATGGACATCACGCTGGACACCTTTCCGCTCACCGGCGGCACGACGACCTGCGAGGTCATCTGGATGGGGTTGCCGGTGGTCAGCAAGGTGGGGCCCAGCATGCATCAGCGGCTCAGCCATACCGTTCTTGCCAATGTCGGGCTGGGGGAATTATCCGTTGAAACGGACGTGGAATATGTCGAGGCTGCGGTCGGGCTCGCCAACGATCCGGACAGTCTCGCGCTGCTCAGACGGGAACTGCGCGGCGCGCTCGAACGTTCGGCTCTGTGCCGTGCCGTAGACTATGCCGGGAATTTTTGTGACCAGATGCGGATGGTGGCAAAACGCCACGGACTTCGATGATTGGCTGGACGGTCAAGTAACGCGTTTCAGAAACGCACCCGGCCAATAGGTAACGCGTTCTGTTATCAGGCTTTCGTTGAAGGGTATCGTCGGCTCTTCAATGACGAATTCGGGATGGGCGGCTGCGAAGTCGCGTGCCGCTTCGGTCGGATTATTCCAGTCCCAGTCGTCGCCTGTCCTTGGGCCGCCCTTAACCTGCGCCATGATGCCGTCGCATGCGATGATATAGGATCCTGTCGATACCAGAGGTGAATAGGCCTCCAGCTCCTGTGTGACGTGGTCCTTAAGATGGTTGGAATCGAGGATCACGATCGCGGTCTCCCCGGGTTTAACTTCGGCGCATACCTGCTCGACAATGGCCGGCTCGATCGAACTGCCTTCGATAAGGGTGATGTAACGGGAGAGCTCATGCTCTTCGATTGCCTGCCGATTATGGGGTCGAATTTCGATGTCGATACCGATGACTCGCCCTTTGCCGAGCATCTGACAAAGCGACGCATGAAAGACCAGCGAACCGCCATGGGCAACGCCGGTTTCAATAATGACATCCGGCTTAATGCCATAAATGACCTCCTGCAGACGGATCATGTCTTCCGGTAGCTGGATAATCGGGCGGCCGAGCCAGGAAAACCCGTAAACATACTTTGTGTCCCAGCCGCAGCGGAGCCAGGCGCCGCTGACGGCTGAAAATGCCTCGGCGGAGTCCATCGGCAAGATCTTTTCGCCCTTTTCGCCGGCGACGATGACCACGTTATTGGTCTGGTCGATGGTAATGGTCTCGGGATTGTTCATGCGATGACTCCTTGGGCCGGTGTAACCGGGGTCTGTGTAACCGGGGCCGGAATAGCTGGGGCCGGTATAACTGGGGCCGGAATAGCTGGGGAAACAGTTTGTGGGATCAGCGTGGGCAGCGTGTCGATGACGCCGGACGGTGACCATCTTTCGCCTGCCGCTTCAAAGGAACGGGCGATGAGTGCTGTCGAAATCGGTGGGAATCCGGAATAGGGCGCCTCTCCGTCTATCGACCATGTACAGCCGGTCAATCTGGCAATTGCATCCATCAGTGTGGCGTGGGTGACGTTTTCGCCCGCCGCGATGTTGTAGAGGCGTTCCTCGCCGCGAAGAGAAATAAGCACCAGAGCCCGGACGACATCCTCGATATGGATAAAGTCCTTGCTGGAATTCGGCGAGGTTCCCAATTCGACATGACCGTTGCAAACCGCAGTTCGTATGATACTGGCGAGAAAATTCGACGAAGCCCTTTCCGGCACCATCATATCCTGCCCAAAGACGTTGGAGAGACGGGCAACCCGGACGGCGGGGTGTGCATGGTTCACGCAAAGTGATTCGCCGGCAAGTTTCGAAATATTGTAAAGATCGCCAGGTGCATGCACGTCGATCGGCGTTATGGCGTCCTCCTGCCCGTTGGCAGCTCGTGCGTAAACACGCGTCGATGACAGATAGAGAAACGAGTCATAGCGCGCACGTTCCAGAATCTCGGTCAACCGGCTGACGTGGGCGGTCATCGTATCGTACGGACGGTTGCGGAAATCCGCAGTCAGACCTATGGCGTAAATAACGTGTCCGAGATGGGTGCCGCAGATCGGCGCGGCCCTCGCCGGAGTTGTTACCTCTGCGCCCTGGGCGTCCAGGAAGCGGACGAGATGGGATCCGACGAATCCATTCGCACCAAAGACCGTAAATCGCTCCGCTGTGGCAAGGTGATCGATGCCGGTCATGTCAGGGCTCCTGCCTTATGATGAGCTTCGCCTCGATAGCCGGTCGTACGAAGCGGGTTTCCGACATTTATGGAATAGGGGGCGAGTTCCCCACGGACAATGGCGCCGGCGCCAACGACGCATCCTTGCCGCAAGATAGCGCCGTCGAGCAATACGACATTGGCGCCGACCCAAACGTCGTCTTCCAGCGTTATCCCGCCTTTGCTTGGTAGAAAGCCCTGTTCGACAATCAGTCGATCAGGGTCCCGAAAGTCATGATTTGTGGCGGCGAAGGTGCAATTGGCGGCAATCGCGCAATGCCGGCCAATTTTGACGCCATTCCCGGAATAAACAACGCAGCCGGAATTGATGACCGTATTTTCGCCAATGGTGATGTCGCCGTTCCCCCCGGCCGGCTTGATTTTTACAAACGAATCGATCACGACTCCTTCGCCGATTTCGATCAGGCTCCCCTTCACCGACTCTTCAATGTCGGCCAGCGTTGAGACAGTCGCTGTGTCGGCAATCCTGATCATGCAGTTGGTCCTCGGGCGGCAAAGAGACGGATGTCCTCCGTCATGGGAGGAATGCTCGCTTGTTTTGGTAAAGATTTAGTTCACAAGCCCGGTGGCGATGGCCCAGGACGATTTTCTGCCGATCCCGTCACCGACACCAATTCAGTGGTAATTTCGTTCAAACCCGGGAAATTACGATCTCGATCCGAGAGTTCTGGACCCGCGACCGGCCAGTCTATGCCGATATGTGGATCGTCCCAGCGAATGCCCCGTGCCAGCTCGGTGCGGTAAGGAACACTGATCTGATAGAATAGCTCCGTGTCGTCGCACAGGGTCTGAAAGCCGTGCGCGCAGCCCTCCGGTACATATATCTGCCGACCGTTTTTCTCCGATAACTCGACAGAAATCCACTGTCCGTAGCTCGTGGAAGAGGGTCGAATATCGACAACAACGTCGAAGGCGGCGCCGCGGACGCAACGCACCAGCTTGGCCTCCGGATGGGGGATGGCCTGGAAATGCAGACCGCGTAGTGTTCCCCGTACCGCATTCCGGGATGCGCTGCATTGCACGAAATTAGTCGCTAAACCGAGAGTGGCGAATGCCTCTGCGCAAAAGGTCCGGGCAAACGAGCCCCGCGAATCCTCCCGATTCTCCGGTTCGATCACGTAAATACCATCCAGCTCCAGGGGCCGGAAGATCATGGGATAATTTTCGTTTCGGGAATAGGAACGACGAACTGGCCGCCCCAATTACGGATGAAGGCATTGGCCTCGATGATCTCAGGAGTCAGATTCCAGGGCAGGATCAGGAGATAATCGGGGCGTGCTTCGGCAATCCGCTCCGGCGGAACTATTGGTATGCGTGAGCCGGGAAGGAACAGGTTCTGCTTGTGGGGGTTTGCGTCCGCCACGAAGTCGATCATGTCCGGGCCGATGCCGCAGTAATTTAGCAGAGTGTTGCCTTTGGCGGCCGCACCGTAGGCGGCAACCGATTTGCCGGCATTCTTGGCATCGATGAGGAAACGGAGCAGTTGCCGTTTCACTTTTTTTACCTGCTCTCCAAATCCTTCATAGGAGGCGATGTCCTCCAACCCCGCATCCTGTTCGCGGCGTCTCATGGTCTCTACCCGACTGTCAATTTCCCGTTCGGCCCCGGCATGGCAGGCATAGATCCGGAGGGAACCGCCATGGGTTGGCAGGTTCTCGACATCGAACAGGGTCAGGCCGTGCGCAGCGAAAACACGCTCGACCGCCGCAAAGGAAAAATAGGAGAAATGCTCATGGTAGATCGTGTCGAACTGACTGGACTCCATCAGCCGCAGCAGATGGGGAAATTCAATTGTCAGGATGCCATCCGGTTTGAGAGCGATACGGAGCGCCGCGACGAAATCGTTGAGATCCGGGACATGGGCGAGAACGTTGTTGGCGACGAGAAGGTCCGCCGCATATCCATCTGCGACGAGTTTCCGCGCGCTGGCCCGACCGAAAAATGTAACGCGCGTCGGTATACCGCGCTGCTGGGCGACCAGCGCGACATTCCTGGCGGGCTCGATGCCAAGCACGGGAACGTTTGCTGCGGCGAAGTACTGCAACAGATATCCATCATTGCTCGCGATCTCTATCACCTGCTTGCTGCTGTCTATGCCAAATCGCTGCGTCATTGCGGTGCAATAGGCCTGCGCATGGTCGAGCCAGCTCTGCGAATAGGATGAAAAATAGGCGTAGTCGCTAAAAATCTGCTCTGGCGATTGCTGTTCCTCAAGCTGAACGAGACTGCACCCGGTGCAGACATAAGCATGGAGCGGATAGAACGCTTCCATACGCCCGAGATCCGCTGTCCGAAGATAGCTGTTTGATAGTGGCTGGGCGCCAAGGTCGATGAAGGTGGTTTCAAGCGGGGTGCCGCAGAATCGGCACGCCGATGCCTGTAACGACGTGCGCGCCGCATGTTTGGCGATCGTTGCCATATTAGTTGGCTCCCTCAGAGAGAAAAATTTGCTGAACTGAGAAATTGTTCATAACGTGATACATCCCAATGCAGGGTTCATGCCGTCAGCCGACATTCTTGCCACATGTGCCAGGGCGCGCTGCCGGTGTTCCACATATCGTTGAGCAGGGTCATTTCGCGGAAGGTGTCCATCGACTGCCAGAAGCCGTGATGCTTGTAGACCGCAAGCTGGCCCTGATCGGCGAGCTTTTGCAGAACGGCCTCTTCAAGCGAAACATCGTCGTTAGGTCCGATGAGCTGGAGCGCCCGCTTGTCGAACACAAAGAATCCGCCATTGATCCACCCCTCGGCGACCTGCGGTTTTTCCTGAAACCGGGTTACCCGGTCTTTTTTGATCGCGAGTTCGCCAAATCGTGACGACGGTCGAACGGCGGTAACGGTCGCGAGGCATCCCGACGCGACGTGATGTGCCAGCAATTTTTCGAGATCGACATCCGCGAGTCCATCGCCATAAGTCGCGAGAAATAAATTGTCGGGTATATGGCGAAGGGCCTGTTTGATCCGCGCACCCGTCAGGGTTTCGCGTCCCGTGTCGGCCAAAACGACGCGCCAGTCCTCTTCACATCCTGGACCCAGTGTCTCGACGTTGCCCGTGGCAAAATCGATCGCCAGATCCGTGTTGTTGATCGGGTAGTTCAGAAAGTAATCCCGAATGACTTCGCCCTTGTAGCCGATGCACAAAACGAACTTCCGAGTGCCGAAATGGCGGTAGTGCTTCATGATGTGCCATAGGATCGGCCGATTGCCTATTTCCACCATCGGTTTGGGCTTGAACTCGGTTTCCTCGCGAAGGCGGGTTCCGAGCCCGCCGCACAGGATGACCGTACTCAGGTTGGATAATCTCATCATCTTGTCCTCGATTTGCCGCGTCGGAATTCGGCTTTCATTGGGATTGTTGGATTGTGACCTGTCATGGTTAATCCGCACTTAACCCTGATCGTTCTGGTCAACTTCATTGATGACGTGCCGGACCGGATAGCGGCTGCTGAGCAACACATGCTGCCATCCCTTGTGGGCCTCGACATCGACGATAATCGGAGCGCGTAAATTGACCGATACCTGTGTCAAATTCTGGAGGCGCGTGGTTGACACCACGAGCAGCACTGCAGCGGTCCCGGCATCCAGCGATAAAGTATTGCAGGCGCCTTCAATGTCCTCCTCCGCCATGGTCTCTCCATCGCGGTTAAGCGGTGTGACGATGAAGGACAGATCCGCATCGTCGAGGCTTTGCAGCAGCATGAATTGTTCGAGTCCAGGCTGTAGCAGTCCGACCAGGCCGTAATCGTGGCGGTCGGCATAACCGAGCAGGCCGCGCGGCATGCAGACCGCATTATCCCGTCCGAACTCCATGGGGCCAAAACGAGTGGTGATGACCATCATGCTTTCATCCCCGAATATTTCCGGGACATTAGCCGGGAGGGTCTCCGGGCCGGAAGGAACCAGCGTTAGGAAAGCATTCTGTGGCGTCATGAACTTACTCCTGTACTTATTTGGTGCTACTGCCGGTCCTAACGGAGGAACCGCATAAGGTTGAGATCTGAAAGCCGGGATATGATCGAAAACGAAGCTTCGACGGCCACCTGATCAACATTCATCTGGGTAATGACCTCGGTGATATCTGTGTTCTCAATGTCTCCGATGGTTTTCTCGGAGAACAGCTGGAACTCGGTGAGGCGCGTGTTGACGTTCTCGATCGCCGCCCGTGAGGCTCCTATTCGGGTTCGGATATCGGCGACGTTTTTAATCGCCTGATCGATGACTCCGAGGGCATCCTCCAGCATCGCGCGGTCATTGGGCGGCCCAATGACCACCATGTGCATGGCTCTGATTGCACGCTCGAAGCCGATTTCATTCGCGGTCACGCCATAACCGACCGTGAAATTGTCATCGGCCTGAACCGAGAGGACCGTGGAATCTCCCTGATAGTAGCCGCTCGAATCCCCGTCCGAGGTGGGCAGGGTATAGGACCCCGGCAATGCGGTCTGATCGACCGGCGGTGTGTTCGTGTAGTTGCCTGCAAACAGGAAGCGACCGTCATCTTCGAGATTCAACAGGGCCGCCATTTCATCGAGCTTGGACTGTGCCTGTATCGGCATGGCCAAGTCGGCAACATTGTCCGAATTGAGTGCGTTGATAAGCAGGGTTTTGTATTCCGTGATGACTTCGAATGCCTGGGAGACACTCGTCTCCATTGACTGGAGGCGCTGTTCGATAAGGTTGTTGTTGGCCATGTATTGCGTCGTCCGAATGTGGTTCGACTCTACGTTGACCAGACGCCTTGCATCGCTCGCCACGCCGGAAAAATTCTCGGCTTTCTTGCCCGACGATATTTGCAACTGGCCCATGGTAAGCCGGCGCTGCGCGTCGAGTATGTATGACAGGTTCCGTTCATGTTGTGCGTAGTTTGCGACACGGGTCATAGCGGCTCTCCTACCTTCCCATGGCTGTCAGGATTTCAAAGAGATTCTGGGTCGTCGTAATGACGCGCGCAGAGGCCGCATAAGCGTTCTCCAGGATGATCATCCTTGACAGTTCTTCGTCCAGATTGACGCCGCTGATTTCACCGGTCCTGGCTTTGAGGTTGTCGACCAGGATCTCGCGAGCATCCAGCGTGTCGGTGGCGGCGTTGGCCTGTGCTGCATTGAGCGACAGGATTTCGGCGGCGTATTCGGACAATGTAGAGTTGCTGCCGGCAAGAAGGTTGGTCGCGGTAAAGGCCAAATCATTGTTGAATCGGTTGGCGATCGCCTGTGCGGCGCTCTTGTCGCCGGTGGATAATCCCACATCCCCAACCGCAAGCGTGGGCGAGTTGCTGAGCGTGCCGCGGGCAACCAACGATGGATCGTTCACCGCGTCGCCGCGGATACTGATTTGCGACACTATCTGTGGATTACGGATCTTGAGATCGATCGTGTCGGTCAGGGAGCCTGAGTCGCTGATGAAAAAATTGGTGCCGGTGGGTTCATTGATCCGCAAACGGTAACCCGAACCATCGGTGATGATTGATGCCGTGACTCCCGCCGCGAGGAGCGTGGCGTCGGCATTGATTGCTGCCGTGATGTCATCGAGCGAGTTTCCAGCGGTATAATTGACCGCGGATGCCCCAAAATCTCCCGCGAATGTCAGGGTGCCTGTCAGCCCTTTTGCTGTCGTGGAGGTCGTTTGGTAGGCCGAGTTATACTCATTGTATTCGTTGCTACTCGTGAAAAAATCGTTGAGTCCCAGAAAATTGGAAGCACCCATGGTCTGATTGCCGAGGGTGACC
Organism: Alphaproteobacteria bacterium; assembly: GCA_047619835.1. Lineage (GTDB taxonomy): Bacteria > Pseudomonadota > Alphaproteobacteria > MPNO01 > UBA2964 > JAYOEY01. Next base: position 5,404 of record JBLHKG010000002.1, on the reverse strand, counting down.
GCGCTGTCGAGTTCGTTAAAGGCAATCCGATTGGCGCCGTTCGGCAGGATAACCATCTTGCCCGCGGTATTCAGGCTGGCGCTCAGGTTTGTCATCCCGTTGATGGCGGTCGCCAGATCACCGACCGTCGCGACGGCGGTGAGGTCGATATCCTGCAGTTCCACGATCGTCCCTGAACTGTCAGTAACGGCGACCCGAAAATTGCCGGTCCAGATCGGCGGGTCTGCGGCGTCAAAAGATCTCGACCCGGTCACAGATGCGAGACCTGGATAGGCCGTTCCCTGATTGTGCAGAATATTGATTTCGTCGTGCAGGACGGTCGTGAGTTCCTGCATTTGCGAGTGCAGATTTGGCAACAGGGTGTCCCGCAATGCCACATACCCGGCGATTCGACCGGACCGGATTTCGTTGGTTATATCGACTCCGTTCAGGTCGATGGTGTCGATGGCGCCGCTGGCATGGGTTGCCTGCGGATTGAGCCCGGATACTGCTGTATGGCTCAGGATGGAGGCATTGCCGTCAACCAGTGTCCGCCCGGCCTTGCTTAGGACCACGATTTCGCCGTTGGAGCGTGTAAATTGCTGCAGCTCCATCAGCTCGGCGATAGCCGTCAGGGCAACATCCCGCTGGTCCTGCAGCTCGCCGACGCCCTGGTTTAGCACAATCCCTTCGGCAACCTGAATATTAAGCTTCTTGACCAGGGTGAGCTGTGTGTTGATTTCGGTCACCGCATCTTCGATGGCGCGGTCCACCTCTATGCGCAGGTCTTCTATTTCCTCCGCGATATCGACAAACTGCTCGGTCAGCAGGCGGGCCCGCTCAACCAGGTCCGTACGCAGAGAAACGTTTTCCGGCGTGTCGGCAAGTGCCTGAAACTTCGTCGCCAACTCAGCTATGCCAATTGCCGGCGAAGTGTCTGAACTCAGCGTACCGAACAGATTCTGCATTCGAGCGTAGTAATCGTCGCGAACCTCAACGTCGCCCATCTCGGTGACCGCGTCGCGCAACTCGAGAATCATGAATTCGTTAACGGTCCGGGTTATCGACGCGATCTCGACACCCGCGCCCTGGCCGGCGATGACAACCGCCTGTTGATTGACCGATTTGGATGAATACCCAATAGTGTTAACGTTCGCCACGTTCTGCGCCGTGACGTCGAGCGCCCTGGAATTAGTTTGCAGGCCGCTGATGGCGTTTTGAAGGGCGATATTTAGGGACATGGAGGGGAGTTCCGTCTCTTTGTCTCAGACCGGGCCTAAAGCCTGCGGTCCAGCGAGAGGGACAGGGTGTCCGCCCCGCCGCGATGACCGGGTCTGTCGAGCCCGCCACCGGGAGTGTAGCCGCGTTCCCGAGCGCGGTTGCTCGCGACGGCGTCGACAATCGCCTTGAGCAGCCGGTCATGCGATTCACGTACCGCAAGCAAAGCGCGTGCATTTTCGGACAGGGCCGTGTCGAAGCGCTGGGCCAGCTCGCTCAGCTCGCCGCGCAGGGCCGGTTCTATTGCCTCCAGCGCTTGGGGCTGTGCCGCAAGGGCCCGGACTCTCTCTTCGTAGAGAATGGTCAAGTCATGTTTTTCCCGTTGTAGGGAATCAATGTCGCCAACCCGCATCGCCCGCAGCATTTCTACTTCGCTGTTCATTACGCCGATCAGTCGGCTGGTAACCACGATCAATGTTTCAATCTCGTCGGTGAATTGAGGGCTCATTGGCGTGTCTCCTGTAATCTCATCATTTCGCGACCAACCATGTCGGCAATTCCGACGCCACCGGCCTTCGAAAGGGTGCGGCCGTATTCCTGCACCATCAGCGAGCGGTAGACAGTTTCTCCCTGACCGCCGCCAAATTGTGCATCGACATCGAGGCCCTCGAACATGTGACCGACCATCTGCGACAGAAAGAAAGCCTCGAATTCTTGCGCTGATTTGCGGATCTCGTCGGGCATCGCCCTGGCGTTGAGGCGGGGTTTGGGACCGTCTGCGATAGCCTGGGTGGCGGTGATCGCCGACGGGGGCAGGGAGTTCATAGCCATTACAGCACCTCGATTTCTGCTTGCAGCGCGCCCGATGCCTTGATCGTCTGCAGAATGCTGATCATGTCGCGCGGGCCGACGCCGAGTGCATTCAGCCCGTTGACGAGTTCCTGAAGGCTGACACCCTTGGGCACGACTGCCAGCTTCGTCTTGTCTTCGGCAACGTCGATACTCGTTCGGCCGACCGTCTGGGTGTTGCCGGTCGCAGCAAACGCGTTGGGCTGGCTGACCTGCTCCGATTCCGAGACCTTGATCGTCAGATTGCCCTGGGCAATTGCGAGCGAGTTGATGCGGACGTGTTCACCGATGACGATGACGCCGTTTTGTTCGTCAATGATGACGCGGGCCACCTGGTCCGGCTCGACCCGAATTTGCTCGACGTCGGTCAGCAATCCGATGACGCCACCGGGATATTTGGTCGGAACGTTCAGGCTGATGGTGCCGGGATCGATCGTCGTCGCCGCCGGCGAACTCAGGAAACGATTGATCGCGGTTGCCACGCGCCGCGCCGTGGTGAGATCGGGATTACGGAGGGACAACTGTACGGCTTTGAGCGACTGCATTTGAAACTTTATCTCGCGCTCGACGATTGCCCCGTTCGCGATCCGCCCGCTGGTGGGGACATTCTTGGTGATCGAGGCAGTTTTTCCTTCGGCCTTGAAACCGCCTACCGTGACCTGGCCCTGGGCAACGGCATAAACTTCGCCGTCGGCGCCGATTACTGGTGTTACCAGCAAGGTACCGCCCTGCAGCGAAGAAGCATCCCCCAGCGAGGAGACGGTTATGTCGATACGGGTGCCTTGCCTGGCGAACGAGGGCAGCGTGGCGGTTACCATGACGGCGGCGATGTTTTTGGTTTTCAGGCTGACATCGCGGGTATTGACCCCCAGCCGTTCCAGCATGGCAACCAGGCTCTGCTTGGTGAAAGCGGAATTGGTCAGATCATCACCGGATCCGGTTAACCCGACGACGAGCCCATATCCGACAAGCATGTTGTCGCGTACGCCCTCGAAATCGATGATGTCCTTGATCCGCGACGACGCATGGACCGGATTTTCTGCTGCAAACCCGAGGAACAGTGCGGCCAGCATACTGCCCCACATGAGGGGGGCGGCGCGCAGGACGGATTCTTTCGAGCGGTGGGTGCGGCGAAATCTGGCAAGGGCACTGAGCATAATTTGATTGCATCCACTGTTTAGTATTCCCGACTCTCTATGCGAAACTCATGCCAACTGGCTGTAAGACAAAGACAATAGTAAAAACAGTTACTTACGAAAAAATAATCGCAATAACTCTTTATTTAGAGGGGTATTGTTGGCCGGGCGGGGCGGAAATTCCTGCCGATCAGGACAGATTCTCGGGGCGATTTCTGCCGCATTAATAAGATATTAACCGTGATTGCCGCAGCTTCGCGTTCAAGCAGCCGGGAAATCATGTTTATGAAGATTGCCAATACAGGAACTGTCGGTACTTCGCCGACACGGCGTTCTCGCCAGACCAGTGGCAGCGGATCGAATTTTGCCGGTCAGGTCAATAATGGAGCCTCGGTCCGCAGTGCTCCGCCGCCAAGCGGTGTTTCCAGTGTGATGGGGCTATTTACCGTTCAGGAAGTCGAAGATTCGCTGGAGGAAAAGCGGCGGGCAATACAACATGGCGAAGATCTGCTCGACAATCTGGACGATTTACGAATTGGATTGTTGACCGGTCAGTTTCCAAGCAGTGGCCTTCGTCGAATTGTTTCAATGGTACAGGAGAGAGGTCGCCAGGTAAGCGATCCTGCGCTTCGCGAAATCCTTCAGGAAATTGAGCTTCGCGCCGCAGTGGAGCTCGCCAAAATGGGCCAATTCGAATGATGTCCCAATTTCATCATACTTTTCAGCTAGTTGGAAATTTCGGACAAGTTTGGCTTGGTAGTTGCGAAAGGCTGGTCCATCTAACTATAATCCGCGCCAATTTCTAAATGACAGGGATTGTAATGGCGCCCAAGTTGCCCAAGAACTACCAGCCGTCGGATGATGAGCAGTTTATGAATGCCAAACAGCGCGAATATTTTCGTCGCCGCCTTCAGCGTTGGCGAGAGGAGCTGTTTCAGGAATCGAGTCAGACCTTGCAAAGCCTTCAGGAGGTCTCGCTCCAGTCGCCCGACATGGCTGATCGTGCATCTGCCGAGACGGACCGTGCGGTGGAATTACGGACGCGTGACCGTGGTCGCAAACTGATCCAGAAAATCGATGAAGCCCTCGGGCGGATCGAGGACGGTACCTACGGCTATTGTGAGGAAAGCGGGGAACCGATTGGACTTCGCCGGCTCGAAGCCCGCCCCATCGCAATGCTAAGTCTCGAGGCGCAGGAACGGCACGAAAAGCGGGAGCGCATCCACCGCGACGAATGACCGTGGGACGCGGCGATCCAGCGTAGCGCGATCGGGCGGCGCCATTTTTCCGCCCCGCGCATTTCTCATCAGAACGGCCAAATGATGTCGTAGACCTGCTGCCCATAGCGGGGTTGCTGAAGGTCCGTAATATGGCCTTTGCCGCCATAGGAAATGCGCGCTTCGGCGATCTTTTCGGACGACACCGTGTTATCGGCCTTGATGTCCTCCGGCCGCAGGATGCCCGCTATCTGAAGCTGGCGTACCTCGAAATTTACCCGCACTTCCTGACGGCCAAGCACGACGAGATTTCCGTTCGGCAGCTTTTGGGTAATCACGGCTGCTACCTTCAGATCAATCGCCTCTTTTCGGGCGATCGTTCCCTTTCCCGTAGTCGCGCTGGAGCTGTCGATATCAATCAGGCTCCCCGGACTGATGGTTTCTGGCAGGACGCGGCTGAGGCTGGTTTCATAGCCCAGAAAGGAATTAACCGACGAGTCGGTAGTATTGGTTCGGTCGTGCGTCGTGGTGTTGTTGAGGGTTGCTTCATCCTTGATCGAAATCAGAACTGTTACCAGATCGCCGACCCGCATCGCCCGCTGGTCCTTGAAGAAGGCGCGCGCGCCGTGACGCCAAAGAGAATTCGGTGCGCGGGGGCGTTTAGCTTCCTTGGGCATCGGCAGTGAAACAGGCTGATAATGCGGGGCCTGGACCGGGTTCTGAATTTGCGTCATGGGTGGCTCTTCGCCGACATGCGCTAATCGGTTCAGCATGTTGCAACCGGAAATCAGGAACGACGCCACAAGTAGTACGCAGGTGCGGCACCCAATTTTTTTTGTGTGACCCATGAAATTGCCTGAATAAAAATACATTGAGCGTTCCTGATTAGCGGCCTGGCCCAACGGCGAGGACAACACGATTACGGGAGGCAACGACACCCTGGATGGTCTGGCTGCTTCTTGTATTCAGCACACGCACGGTCTCGCCCGCCGCGCCGTCTTCCAG
>JBLHKG010000001.1:0-20469 GCA_047619835.1 Alphaproteobacteria bacterium | reverse complement strand
CAGCACATCAACCCGCTCACCTGACTTGGTAAACAGCGGAACCTCGTAGTTTGCAGTTTCTTCACCTTTTAAAGCATTGTTCAATATGGTCTTCGTTGTTGCCTTACACTCTTCAACAACCAACTCCTTAATGAAATCACAATTCATTATTTCGTCTTTTCGGTAACCCGTAATTTTTTCTATATTTTGGTTCCACTGATTGACATGACCAAACACATCAGTGCTAAAAATCGGTGCGTTCACCGTGTCGATAAGCTGCGTTAACTCTGATCCAATTTTGTCCGATAGCGCTTCTGCTTTTTTTCGTTCTGTTACATCCGTGAATACACCATGTGTAACCATTCTTCCTTGTTCATTTTTCCGACATCGGATGTGACCCTCAACATTCAACGGGGTTCCATCTTTTTTCCTGAATATAGTCGCAACGTATTGCGCTTCGAAACTTTCAATTGCTTTCTTTAACGAGAGCTTACAATGATCCACCTCATCAGCGGCAATGAGGTCGAACATGCTCAAATTGACGATTTCGTCATCATCATAACCAAGTGTTGCCAACCAACCGTTGTTAGCAAATATCAACTTTCCGGTATCAATATCTATTGATTGAATGAGTACATTCGTATTATCAACAAGGTCTTTGTAACGGGCCTCACTGATTTGAAAACTTTTCACAAACCTAGAGATAATGACCATGGTAACCATCAGAATTATCAAGAAGCTGACAAAAAGAATGCTGATAATCTTGTAAGCCTGGCCCCGCAAATCCTTGATGTCATCCTCCAACTCAACGATCAGATTCAACGTCCCTAAGTTGGAATTGCGAAACCGGATATCTAAAAGGAAGGAGTATTGTGTGGGTTGCGCAGCAGGAAGCGCACTTAGGGGAAACAGGCGTTGTCCACTGTCGTCGATGAGTTCGAGTGAAACCCAGTTGGGATTCCGATCTAGCAAAACGTTGAGATTTTCGAAGATCCGCGCGTATTCGTTTTTTAGCATCGGTGGGACCAGCAATTCTGCCACCGTGGCCAAGTGCCGTTCCGCCATCTCGCTTAGATGCTGCTCAATGGCCTGATCAGCCTTCGGCATCCAATACAGGAAGATATAACTGGCACTGAAAAGGATGCCGGTGAGAAACAGTAAAATTATTTTGATGCGTAAAGGCATTCCGTTTGGTCCATTCCAACTATGCAAACCTATTCGTCCCTGACGTAGTGTTCCTCCAGCCCCCACGATGCCAGCTCCAGGTATTCATCCAGGCTGGCCGGGCCGATTTCCTTGAACGGCACCTTGGCTAATAATGTCGCGCCATGTTCGCTCTGCCCCATGTCGAGGAAGGCCTTGCGCACCAGTTCCATGTGCTCGGCGGGGACGCGCGGATGTGCGGTCACCGGATGTGGCGCAATCTCGCGGGTTTGGTAGATCACCCTTAGGCCATCCTGGATTTTTTGATCTTGCCGCTTCAATGTGCTCATGACGCCACCGCCGGCAGAAGTCTTTCCGAGGAGGACGTTCAAATAAACAGAGGAATGGGAGCGCACATAGAGCGGCTTTATCTTAATGTCGACGATCTTGGCCAGATCGGTACGCATCAGTAATGAGGCGCCTAACGCATTGGGCGCCGGGAACGAAATTGTCATGCCGTCCAACTCCTTAACGTCGCCGATCGGGTCGTCCTTTTTCACCACCAAAACTCCGGATAACTTGCGGCCATGGTCCCGGTTCAACGGTACGTAGCCCCGCTGCATGCTGGCCAGCATGGCATGGTAGGGATTCATGTAGGCGAAATCGAATTCGCCTGCCAGGAACGAGATCTCAAATTTGGGAATATTTGGCGAGCCTACCATCTTGAATTTGAGGCCCGTGCGGGACTCCAGTTCCTTGAGGATAGGCACCCAGATATTGGCTAGCTGGCGAGGCGCGAACTGAGGTACGACGCCGAATCTGTAGACTACCTCAGCACAGACAGTGCCCGTGTCGACCAGCAGCGCTGCCAATACGACGGCGCTCAGCGCCGCTGGCCGGAAGAGTTGCAAAAATCTGCGCATTGATAAGATTCCTTTTCTTAATTCGATATTTCCCAGATACTTCCTGTCCACTGTAGGTCACAAAGAAAATGGTCCCCGATAGGAACAAGCCTAATATTATAACGATAGAGAAATTTCGTGTGGCTTCGTGAGAAAAATGTTTGTAGTTGAATTCAATTCATTACTCATTACATTCATTCCCAACCGGGATTTTAATGTCTACTATAGTTCCCTCACCATAAGTGCTCTGGATTTTCAACTCACCTCCATGCAACTCGACAAATAACCGTGACATCGTAAGGCCAAGCCCCATACCGTAGGCTGTTTTGGACAGGCTGCTATCTACCTGTCGGAACGGTTCTTCAGCAATCTGTACTTGGCCATCTGTCATTCCAAGTCCCTGATCCGCGATGGTGAATGTGATGTCATTATCATCCCCGGACGCAGCAACAACCACTGTACGAAATTCCGCTGAGAACCGTATCGCGTTATCAAGTATATTCCCAATTACCTGAGTTAGGCGGTGACTGTCTGCATAAATTAATTTTGGTACGTTTTCAAGTTGGACTAGAATTTCAACGCCAGTTTTATCCGCTTTCGGTTTAGAGACCTCGACAACCCGATTGATTAGATCGTTTATATTAAAACTGGTCTTGTTGAGTTTTAGATCCCCATTGCCGACATCTACCAACTCCAGAATGGTATCAATGATTGAGAGCAACTTGTTCCCGGCGTTCAGAATGCCCTTATTATACTCAATCCCCTTGGCATTGGCAGCTTTCTCACCGTCCGTCTTCATCAGGCTGGAAAATCCGATGATGGCGTTTAAAGGGGTTCGGAGTTCATGGCTGATGAGTGTAAGGAACTCTGACTTAACTTTGTTAGAGGATTCCAGTTTAGCGTTCGTGATTGTTAGAATATCATTGGCGGCCAATAAATCACTTGATAGTTTTTGAACTTCTTCTGTACGCTCCAAAATTTGGTGCTCAAGTTGGATCCTAAAATTGCGCTCAAGGTACTTTAGCCGGACTGATTCAACGGCGCGTTTAGTTGCATGTATTAGAATATCGGGATCAATGGGCTTGGATAGAAAGTCCGATGCACCAAGGCGAAGCGCTTTGACTGCCCGGTTGGTATCAGCCTGCCCCGTTAAAATGATAATAGAAACATCGCGATCCGGCGGCAATTCCGCATTAATTGTTTCAATCAACTCTAATCCAGTCATAACCGGCATACTCAGGTCCGTAATAACAACAGAAATGTCCTCATTGCTTTTGACTAGTGCAATGGCGGCAAGCGGATCCGACGCAACGCTAACGGTAAACCCAGCAACCTCAAGTAACTCAGCGATTTCTTCTGTGGTCTCAGGCTCGTCATCAACGACCAGTATTTTCTCGCCGCCTAGGCCTGAACTCTTGTTCTGTGTCAAATTTTCCGAAGGAAACTCGGTAAGAGACTGGTCTGAACAATCCAGCTTATTATTCTGAGTGGATATGAGCGTGCTTTGCATTTCTTTTATTCCGTTACCATTGAACAAATGTCAGCTGGTTTATCCTTAGATGTCCAGCATTAGGTAGCAAGCACACCTCAAATCCTGAAAAACTTTCGCGCCCGCTCCGCTAAGATACCACATGGACAGCGAAGCCCCTAACACCGTAACCTTAACGACTAGATCAGCCTAGCGACCCATTAACCACATGTCTCCTTTTGACGGCCAAAGCGGACATGGGCCGGAAATCCTCCCTTATGCAATACCACGAATCTGTTCCATAGGCGCTGACGTCAGACAGGGTTAAATTGGGTTCAGACCCTAGTCTGACAATGCCGTGTGCTGGCCTATTCGGACAGAAAGGCCATTAGACGCTGGAGGTTGCAGGGCTTACCGAGGAAGATCAGCGCCCCATTTTTTAGCGCGGCGGCCTCATCGGCGGGCGTCGCATGGCCGGAAACGATGGCGATCTTGAGGCCCGCCGCGATTTGCGGGGAAAGCGCCTCAAGCACGGCAAGCCCGTCAACGCCTTTCATCCGCATATCCAACACGACATGGCTGAAGGCCTCGTCGCGGCACCGCTCGATTGCATCGGTGCCGGTTCCCGCGACGGCGCAGGAGAATCCCTGATCTTCGAGGTATTCCGCCAATTCCTCGACGATGAACGCTTCATCGTCGACGATCAGGATGCGGCGATTGACGGTCATGTCCTGTTCACGCGGCGGCTCCCCCGGCGATCGGCAGGCCGATGGTGAAGCAGGCCCCCTCGCCCTTGTTCTCCATATCCATGCTCCCGCTCATGTCGTTAATAATCCCGTAGGACACGGACAGGCCAAGCCCGGTCCCCTCGCCCACGGGCTTGCTGGTGACGAAAGGCTCGAAGATGCGCGGCAGAATATCGGGATCGATGCCGCCACCGGTATCGCAGATGGTGATTTTGATACTCTTGCCGTCCGGCGATGCAAAGACGCGAAGGTCAATGGCATGTTCACCATCCATCGCGTCGGATTTCTTCGCCTTGCGGAGCTTGACCTGGTAGTGCGCGTTGGTGATCAGGTTGACGAGCACCTGTTCCAGAAGCATGGATTGCCCCAGAACGCTGGCGTCCGGCATGTCATCGGTGATGACAAAGGCTATCCCGGAGGTCCGTAACTGGCTGCCGTAAAGAAGTTCAACGTTCTTGATCACGTCGGAAACGGAAAACACCTTTAGCGGCGCCTGATCGGCGCGGCCGAAGACTCGCATGTGATTGATGATTTCCACCGCCCGCGTTACCTGCTCGCGGATGCGTTTGACCTTTCCGATGACATAGTCCGGATCGGATTTTCCGCGCAGCAGGCGGCCCATAAGATTGGCCGCGGCAAGGTCGATGACGTTGAGGGGCTGGGTTAGCTCATGCGCCATACCGGTCGCCATCTGGCCGAGATCCGTCAGCTTCGTCGACTGGATCAGCTTTCTTTCCGCTTCAACCAGCTTGGTCTGGTCCAGCCACAGGATGATCACCTCATAACCGATGAGATTCAAATCCGATATCACCTGCTCTTCGCAGTAAATGTGGCGGTAGACACCGTCCTTGTGACGGAAGCGGAATCGCAAGGCGACTTTGTTGTCACGCAGCAAGCTCTCAGTGGCGTCCCCGGCCGCCGGGACGTCATCGGGATGCATATTTGCGCGGACCCAGTCGGGTTCGCGCATCTCCTCATTGGAATAGCCAAGGATATGTTCCGCCGAGGCGCCGATGAAGCTGGGCGATTGCGAAACCTTCCCGTCCTTGATGCTCCTGATAAAAATCGCGGCGGGCGCATCGTGAATCAGGCGTTCGAGACGGAGGCGGTTGCGCGCGGCGTCCTCGCCGCGACTGTGCAGTTCATGCAGCATCGCGGTGAAATCGATGCCGAGATCGTACACTTCCCTGATCGCCGATTGTTCCAGCTTGATCGAGGTTTGGTTGAACTCGTATTTCGATAATCGACGCATCGCCAGGCTCAGGCTGTAAAGGCTGCGCCCGACAAGACCGCTGATCGGCAAAGCCACAAGCGGAATGAAAAGCAGAAACAGCGAGGAAAAGGTAAGAAGCTTCAGAAGCCCCTTTCGGTAGTCGCTTATCTTCGGCCCAATCGGGATGCCGACGGATATGATATAGCCGCCCGCCCGCGACCACTGCTCCTCAGTGTAAACCCAAGCTTTAGCCCAGAGCTGCATTATTGATTTTCCGGGAAGCGCCGGGAAATAGATATAGGAATTTTTCGACAGGGTCTCTTCCCTGCCATCCCCCTTGGCAAAAATATTTTTATGCGGCCACGCGAAGATTGTTTCACCGTCTGCGGCACGGGTCACGCTGATTTCCGCTAAAGGTTCCGTAATGGGCATCAGGGCGAATACCCGCGAAAAAGAAGTAAGTAATACGCTCAATTCCATGACCCCACCGCGACCATCCGGCGTGACAAAGCGGTGGTTGGAGGCGATTTTGATGGCGGGGAGCGGAAGGCCCGCCGCATCCACCACGGGGCCATAGGAAAAATTCTGCCGCGCGGGGTCATCAAAGTTCAGGCGGAGGGACGCGACGTTGCGCGACAGTATACTAAATCGAAGAAGGGCTGGATCGGCGAGGCTGTCGATTATGGCCTTTTCGGTTGAGGTGGCAGTTATTTCCAGAAGTTTCTGGCTTTCCTTGGAGAGCTTGCTCGCATGATTCTGCGCTTCCTGAAAGATGCGGTCGAAGCCGTCATTCGCCACGAAGATGGCGGTCACCATTACCGGAACGGTCGCAAACCCGACCAGTGCGATGAACATCAGGTCACGCAGGGACACGCGGGCAAGTCCCAGCGCGGCACCGGCGCGTTGGGAAACGAGGAATACGCTCGCGAGCAGGGCTTCCACGGCCATGACCTGGATCATCCCGTTCATCGCCTGCTTGGCCATGACCAGATAAACCGATATGTTGTCCATGCCCATGAAGCCGCCGTAGGTCAGGGCAAGCAGCGGCGCCCCCGCGACGACCCAAAAAATAGCGGCGGCGATTAGCGTAGGAATATTTTTCCAGTGCACCAGCCATCCGATGAAGGCGACTTCACAGGTAAAGACGAAAGCCGCATAGGGGTGATTCCACAGAAAAAACGTCGCCGCACCGCTGATGGCGGCGGCCAGAACGCCCGGACCTGTCCCCAGAATCCGCAGGGCGACCAAGGCGAAGGTGCCGCCCATGATGAAATCGAGGCCGAAGGCCATCGAAAAATTGGCGAAATTGAGCAGGAACCCAGCGAGCCCCAGACCGGCGCCAAGCAGCCAGGGGAACAGGCTAGCGTTTTTCATAATTAGCGGGGAACCGCCAAAACCGTTGACATCAGATCGCCATGCCTCCCGAACGCAACACATCGCGGTCGAGAACGGCACGGGCGCAACGCTCCAGCATATTGAGCGGGATCGGCTTGGGCAGGACCCCGAAAACATTGGGGTGCGACTCGTTGGCCCGGCGCAGGGCATCCATATCCCCCGATGCCAGCAGGATAACCCCGTCATAATTCAGACCGCGTACAATTTCGGTGACGCGGATGCCATTCAGGCCCGGCATGTTGATGTCGATTATGACGAGTGCCGGCTTTTCAGCCTCGATTCGGGCCACGGCACGCTCCGGTTGACTTTCCCCATAAGCGGCGACGCCTTGATCGTTCAGGTATTCCACTAGCTCTTCCACCTGAAAAGGATCATCATCCACAACAAGGACATAATTTCCGTGCGTGCTTTGCATTTCTTTTATTCCGTTACCATTGAACAAATGTCAGCTGGTTTATCCTTAGATGTCGCTAGTGTGGTCGTGATGAAGCGCCCAATCCCATCCATTGAAATGGGTTTATGAAGAACGGCGAATGATTTTGTATTTTTTACCGTAGCCACCCGCAAAAAATCCTGACAGCCCGAAATCAGTCTCCATAAATCGAATAAGCTAATTTCTTGATTGACCTTATAGCAGACGAACTGCCGAGAATCATGTAAGGAGCGTACAAATTTGTGGAAAATTGTGGAAAATCGGTGTAAGTTTGTGAAAATTGAATTTTCAAAACTATCGAATGGTGCCGTTATATGAAGCCGACAATCCTCGTTCTTGATGACGATCCTGATTTCCTTGAGGAAATCGTAGAAACTCTTGTGGATGAGGGGTTTGATGTGCTGACGGCCAATACGGGTGTTGAACTCTGGGTTGCCGCAGCCAAACAGCCGATTGATCTTTTCATTCTTGATTTGATGTTAAAAGGTGAGAGCGGTCTTAATATTGCAAAGGAGCTTCGAAGCAAATCAGAAGTTGGTATCGTAATCGTCTCTGGCAAGTCTGGTGAGACAGACAGGGTCCTCGGATTGGAAATGGGTGCGGATGACTATATCACCAAGCCATTCAGTCAATTGGAGCTGCTGGCTCGTGTGCGAAGTGTCTTACGCCGTACTAAAGGCAGTTCATACCCAGGTCTGATACATGAGCCAGCGGGACAGACAATTGTCGAGTTTTATGGTTGGAAGCTTGACATCGGTGCCTGCCATCTTGTTGACCCGAAAGGTGAGCCGGTGTCTTTGACCACTGCTGAGTTCGAGCTGCTCAGGTCGTTTGTTGATAGCCCCAATCAAGTGCTTTCACGCGATTATCTGCTTGATAGCATTCATGGGCGGGAATGGGCAGGTTATGACAGGGGTGTTGATGGGCTAGTTAGCCGCCTACGACGTAAGATCAAACCGCCTGATGGAAGCCCGCCACTGATTAAGACCATGCGCGGAACCGGATATATGTTTACGGCGAGCGTGGTTAAGTTATAAAATTTATTTTCCTAATACTTGGATGAAATATATAAGTGAACCGCAGGATGTTTTAATAGACATGTCGTGATGAAGGCGTATAGGTTCAGGTATAAGAAAGAAATGGCAATCAGTTGTTTTTAATAAAAGGGCCCTATCAATAGGGTACACTTAACAGCTGGTGATCTGTGGCACCGGTCCTAAGCGTCCATCCGAAAAGTTATTGAATCATATGAGCCAGGTGTGCTTCAAGGGTCTTATCGCGCAATGGAGGATAAGACCGATGTGGACTTCAGAAAACCGTGGTTTGTATGATCGCAGCAAGCTTCGCTAACCGAGTGACGTGACGGATGAAGAATGTGCGCATATTGGGGCCTTGATATCACCGGCCAGACATGGGGGACGCACAAGCGGCGCGTCGATATCCGTGAAGTCTTCAACGGGCTGATGTACATCCTGAGCACAGGCTGCTATCCCCATTGATGCAAATGACATCAATGATGCCATCAGATCCCGGGACTAAACAGCTAAGCCGGGAACGCCCACCAGTAGGCTTCGTTTATCGCATAGACCGGCTTATAGTGACGGATGCGGCGGTGACTGACGGTCTTACGGATTTGATTGTCGAGGATCAGGTAGTCATTCAGCCACTCGACCGCGAGGACGGCGTGGTGGACGCGCAGATTGGTGTCATAGACGACGCAGATGCGCATCAGGTTTGGGTCGAACCCGAGTTCGCGCAACGACAGGTACTTGGCAATGGCGTAATCCTCGCAATCGCCGTTCTTGCGCAGGAAATCTCCCGGCGGCGCCCAGTAATCCACGATGTTCCAGTTTATGATGTCCGTGACGTATTTGCGGCTGTTCATCTCGCGGTTCACGAGATCGATCTGCGTGATCGTCGGACGGTCGCGGATCGTATCCAGGAATGCCTGCCATTGCTGCAAATTACAGTGATTAACCAGTCTATGATCGCAGGATGCCGGCATCAGCGTAACCTGTTCGAAATGTTTCGTGAGCGCACCAATCCATTTGCGGAATAGGTTGACATTCTTCCCCCTTTTTTCCGATTTCCCGAATAACCGGAGGGAAGGCGCTGCCATCGCGCTAGCGATCAGTGGGCCTGACATCGTCAGCCCGGCACCGACGGCTGCCGCGCCGAACAGTCTCAACAACTGTCGTCTCGCGGGCACAGGCATATTCTCCGACCTCGAATAGCTAACCATGCCTTCGCATTCCTCCTGCAATGTGCGGCGGCAGATTAAACATAACGCCCGGGCATTGTGTGTCTCCAGTAAACGTAACCTTTTCTCCATCCTTGGTGCGCGCGCGAACAGCCGCCATTACGGGGCTAACCCGGCGTGGACAATAGCCCAAATTTTGACAGTAGACGGGCTTATTGTATAATATAAATATGGTCGATTTTATGCTCACAGTCGAATTGAAAAGTTAATTGTGTCTGGACATCCATGACTTCATTGCACGCTTCGGGCCCGGTCCAGAGAGAGGTCGAGAAAAGGATTGCCCTCCGAATGGGGTTCATAGCGGTCGTGATTGCCGTGGTGGCGATCATGGGGTTTGTCCTGATTTTCTCCTGGGCTGATGCGCAGAAAAAGCATGATTTGCGTAATTGGCAGGAACGGATTGGCATCGTGGCGGCAAGCCGAGCTGCCGCCGTATCGGCCTGGGTCGCCCAGCAGAAATCGGTAATCGGCGGGCTGGCCGACAATACCTCTTTCCAGCTCTATGCGAGCCTGTCCGTCGATCAGATTGCGTCAACCGGCGCCGGTGAGCCAACGCCTGAAGCCCAGTATCTGGAAAATCTGATCCTCGTAACCGCCGATCGCACCGGGTTCCGCGCGCCTGTTCTCGGCACCGATGTGGGCGCCAATATCGAACAGCGTTCCGCAGCCGGCATCGCTTTGATCGCCCCCCGCCAACGCATCATCGTCTCCACTCAGGCGATGCCCCCGCTTCCCGACGAGATACGCATTCCTTTGATCGCCGCCACAACCTACAAAGGCGCCGTTATCTCGAATATTTTTGCCGCTTCCCCCGATGGCGAGCCGTCCATCGCCATCGCCGCCAAGGTACTGGATGTTCGGAACGACCGGGAAATCGCGACGGTAATCGGCGTGAAACCGGTTGCGGGCGAACTCTATCCCCTGCTCATCCAGCCGGGCTCTACCGAGAACACGGCAGAGGCGGTCTTGCTGCGGCGTACGAAGGATACGGTCAATTATGTCTCGCCGCTCAAGGACGGCACGCGGTCGCTTGACAAGACACTTGCGATGACGACGCCCGATCTGGCGGCCGCATTCGCGGTCGCAGAGCCAAGGAGTTTCGGGCTGCGGCGTGATTACCGGAACGCCGAGGTCCTTGTGACCAGTCGGGAGATCGCCGGAACCGACTTGGTACTGATGTACAAGGTGGACCGGGAAGAGGCATTGGCTGAGTCGGACGCAAGGCTGGTGCGGACCTTGTTCTTTATGCTCGCCGTCGTGGTCATCGTCGTCGTCGGCGTCCTGCTCATCTGGCGCCATGGCACCTCGCAGCGCGCGGCCAGGTCGGCGTCGATGTATCGGGAAATGGCGGAACGTTTCGAACAACAGGCCAATTTCATTCGCCGGCTTACGGACAGCCAGCCGAACGGGAACTTTATCGTCGACGGCAACGGTACGATGATATTTGCGAATGAGCGGCTGGCCCTGTCCCTGGGCGATATCGCAACCGACGATCTGGCGGGAAAATCGCTGGCAAGCATCTTTGGCCCGCACGATGCGGGCCTCCATCAGCAGCATGTCGATAGCGTTCTGGAGACTGGCGCGGCGGAGCGGAGCATCGATCGCGCCGTTTCCGGCGCGGATCGAATCCTGCAGCGCCATTACATTCCGCTGGCGGAGACCCCTTTCTCCGCGGCGGCGGTGCTGGTCGTGGAGGAGGACCTTACGGAGGCGATCACCACGCAGGAACGCACCAAGCGCGTCCTGAAGGAAATTGTCGAGACGCTGCTTTACGTGGTCGACAGGCGCGATCCCTATGCCGCCGACCAGTCCGCGCGCGTGGCTGCGATCGCCCGCTCGGTAGCCGTCGAGATGGGCCTGGAGCCGGTCCTGATCGAGACGGTCGAGCAGGCCGCGCATCTGATGAACCTCGGCAAGATTCTGGTTCCGGTGGAGATACTGACCAAAGAAGGGCCGCTGACCGACGACGAATTTGCCCTGATTCACGCCCGACTTGAGGAAGGCATCGATCTGGTGTCCCGAATCGAGTTCGACGGTCCGGTCGTGGAAACCTTGCGTCAGGCGCGCGAGCGGTGGGACGGAACCGGCGAGCCGAAGGGGCTTGCCGGGAACCAGATCCTCGTCACCGCCCGCATAATCGCCGCAGCCAATGCGTTCGTCGCCATGACCAGCAAGCGCGCGCACAGAGTCGATTTGTCCGTCGACGACGCGCTGGGGGGGCTGCTGAACGATGTCGGGAGCTCCTATGATCGCCGTGTCGTCGTCGCCCTGGCCAGCTTCATGGAAAACCGGGACGGTCGCGAGCGCTGAACGGCGCCGCCTTGCGATTTGCAGGATACGAAGCGTTCCCCCGCGGGGGTCAACTATTCGCGCGGTGCGGCGGACATTTCGTCCTTCCCGAACGCGAGAAAGTCGGCTTTGCGTTTATCCCATTCACACAGCCATTCCGGCACGTCGGCGGCAGGCTGCGACCTTACGATGCGGTAATACCAAGTCTGGCTAATAGAAACTCATAGAGATCGCGTATATGGTCCGTCGGGTAATTGGTTTGAAAAATACCATGCAACCCATTGATTTCACTTGCTCTTATGTTTCCCCAAACCTTTTGCTAACCAGTTGATAGTGCTGGGTTTCCATAGTCCTGCCGGGCCCACCATCTTCTCTCTTCGCGCTTCGGGGGGCACGCCACCAGAAGCGCGCTAGACGAAGGAGTGTCCGCCGTGGCCTTGGCGCAGGCGGACCGGTTCAGGTTAGAATTTCGTCCTCGCCGCGCCACATGGACGAGGCCGTCGCCCGCCATATCAGCGGTCAGAATGATTCGCAAAATTCCTTAGCTCCAGGAATACTGGTTCGATTTCCTTCGATAGATTTTCAGCTAACTTTAGGGCTTGTGCAGCTCGCCCATCGATACACGACTCCTCGATGTTGCCAAAAGTGGCAGAGAGCGAGGTCGCTCCGAAAGTCGCGCTCATGCTGCGCAAATCGTGAGCAGCGGCTTCAAGGGCCTCAATATCCCCGGCAAGCCGAGCTTGCTCGAGCTGATTTAGTCGTTTGCCGGCATCATCGATAAACGAATCGATCACTGCGATCAGATCGTCATGGTCGAGCTGCGCCGCTAGCGTCTCAAGGGCGCGACTATCTATATCTGGGCCGGTTGTCGCGCCCTTTGGCCGGATTTCGGGGGCGGAGGATCGAGCGAATGAGTGTCGTCGATGGCCCCACTCGTCGAGCACCCTGAGCATTTGCGCCCGGACCATGGGTTTCGAGAGGTAGTCGTCCATACCGGCCAGAATGAAACGTTCTCTATCTCCTTTCATCGCGTAAGCGGTAAGAGCTATAATCGGAACATCGCCGGTCGGCGCGTCGAAATTCCGGATCGCGGCGGTGGCTTTGAGGCCATCCATTTCCGGCATGGAGATGTCCATAAAGACAAGGTCATAACGCCGGGCCGTTACAGCCTCAATCGCTTCCAACCCGCTTAGCGCTGCGTCGACGCTGTGTCCGAGTTTCTCGAGCATTTTCCGGGCGACCAGTCCATTGGTGGGTGTATCATCAACCACGAGTATATTCAGCCGCTGGGTTTTTCGTTCGGCCGGGCTGGCAGCGAGAACTTTGGGCAGCTCCTCATACCGGCTGGTCCGGCAATCACCTTGACGTCGTCGAGCGCGTTGAACTTTCTTCAGACCAGATTGCGATCGGGGCAAACCTCTCCCAGCTCACGTCCCGTGATCGTCTGGTCATTCGCCATATCGTGCCAACCTGCATACGGCGGCGTGGGATCGAAACCAAGCTGGTGCTGATGGAAAACCAAAGGAACCCCTCAAAACCCGATCCGGCGCTGATCAAGGCCGTCCTGCGCGCACATCGCTGGTTCGAAGACCTTACTTCTGGTAGAGCCGGATCACGCGGAGAAATCGCCCGAAGAGAAAACCTCAGCGATCGCTATATCGGCCGGTTGCTGCCCCTCTCATTTTTGGCGCCAGACATCGTCGAGGCTATCCTCCGCGGTAACCAGACCGCGGACATCACGGTTGAAATGCTGACCAGACAGATCGAGCTCCCCCTCGGCTGGGCGGAACAAAGAACCCTGCTCGGATTCGTTTGGCGGCTTTCTGCCCAGCCAAACCGAACCGACTAAAATGCCTTCGGAGAAAATTAGGGTCAATTGCGCGATCCCGTGGGTCGTCACCGCGTCTCCGGTTCGCTCATCGGAACGGGCTCGCCCTGAGCCCCGCGGATTGCGCCGAACCGTACCGGCAGTTCGAATCCCGACCGGATATTGCGGAAAATCAAAGACTTAATGGCGGTGCGGAGAAGATTCGAACTTCCAACCAGCTTTTAGTAACGCTACACATTCCGCATATTTTCCAGATTCTTACCTTCTTAAAAAATCGCGATCGAGGCTTTCTTTCCACTGGACTTCGGCGCGCAAGGAAGCGGTACTGTCGTCAGGTCGAGGGACCGGACTGCCTCCGCTCTCCACCCGCCCGGACCAGGGTCATATCCCTGCCGGGCTTGAGGTGGTGGGAGGCCGCGCGAGGGGCGCGGCCCGAGAGGAAGGACCACCCCATGACCAGGCAAACTTCAACCGCCACAACACCGCGCACCCGCGCAACGAAGAAAAACCCCGCTACGAGCACGCCGATGCCGGATACTGTCAATCGGCCGGGCGGCAAGCTCGGCCTGATCCTCGGCCGACTCGAACGAAAAACCGGCGCGACGGTCGACGAGCTTGTCGATGCAACAGGCTGGCAGGCTCATTCGGTGCGCGGCGCGCTGAGCCAGCTCCGAACGCGCGGCTTCGATATCGGGCTCGTAACTACGAAGGGCCGGAAGGCCTATCGGCTCGCGCAGACCGAGGCGTAAGCCATGCTGGATACAGAAATCCACACCGCGAAACATCGCGCACGCTCCAATGGCGGACGTCGTGACGGCTCCTCCGAAGGTACTGTGGCCGTCAAGCTCCAGGCACTTGAACAGATGGATTATGCCGCCCTCCGGTCCGAGTGGCGCCGGCTCTATCGCTCGCCCCCTCCGAAACGGGTGGCGCGCGACCTGCTGATGCTGGGCGTCGCCTGGAAAATCCAGGAACAGGCCTATGGCGGCCTCAGCGCGGCTACCAGGCGCCGTCTCGCCGATCTGTCGAAGACCATGGAACGGGACGGCGACGTCACCCGGAACCGGGTCGTCCATCTTAAACCGGGGGCAAAGCTGGTCCGCGAATGGCAGGGCAAGCCCCACACGGTGGTGGTCGTTGAGGACGGCTTCGAATGGAGAGGTAAACAGTGGCGGTCGCTGTCGGCGATCGCGCGGGAGATTACCGGTGGTCATTGGTCGGGGCCACGCTTCTTCGGACTCAACAGGCAAGCCGGACAGAGAACCGATATCCGGGCCGGGGAGACGACCGATGCGTAAATCGAAGAATAGCGCGGTGGCTGACCGCAAGATAACTACCCGCTGTGCGATCTACACCCGAAAATCCCATGAGGAAGGGCTGGAGCAGGACTTCAACTCGCTCGATGCCCAGCGGGAATCCTGCGAGGCCTACATCGTCAGCCAGAGACACGAGGGCTGGACCTGCCTGCCCGAGATGTACGACGACGGCGGAATCTCGGGCGCGACCCTTGAGCGCCCGGCCCTGAAGCGACTGCTTGCCGATATCGAGGCCGATCTGATCGACACTGTCGTGGTCTACAAGGTCGATCGATTGACCCGTTCCCTCGGCGATTTTGCAAAGATTGTCGAAGTGTTCGACCGGCAAGCCGTCTCGTTCGTGTCGATCACCCAGCAGTTCAACACCACCACCTCCATGGGCCGTCTGACCCTCAACATGCTGCTCTCCTTCGCCCAGTTCGAGCGTGAGGTCACCGGCGAGCGTATCCGCGACAAGATCGCGGCCTCCAAGAAGAAGGGCATGTGGATGGGGGGCACCATCCCCCTCGGTTACGATGTGAATGACCGGAAGCTGCTGGTCAACAAGGCTGAAGCCGAAACCGTTCGGCACATCTACCGGCGCTATGCCGCGCTCGGCTCCGTCCTCGCCCTTGCGAACGAACTCGACCGCGACGGCATCGTCAGCAAGGTTAGGACCGACCGGTTCGGCCGGACCACGGGCGGCACGCCGCTGGCCCGCGGGGCGCTTTATCTGATGCTGCAGAATCACCTCTATCGCGGCGAGATCGTCCACAAGGAGGCGATCTATCCCGGCCAGCACGACGCCATCATCGACGAGGCGCTGTGGACCGAGGTACAGCGCAAGCTTGCCGAAAACCGCATCGACCGGGCAACCGGCGCTCGGGCTGCGCAGCCGAGCCTTCTGGCCGGCCTGATTTACGACGATGCCGGCGCGCGGATGATACCCAGCCATGCCAACAAGAAGGGCGCCCGCTACCGATATTACGTATCGCAAGGGCTCATTAAAGGATCCCGACGCAATGCGCCGCGCGGTCGCCGTGTGCCGGCCGGCGATCTCGAAGCGCTTGTCGAGGACCGCCTGCTGCAGTTCCTGACAAGCGAGTCAGAACTGTTCGGCGCGATCGAGACCCGGGTGGAGGATGTGAACGACTGCGCCGAAATTATCACGCGCGCAGCCGATCTTGCACGGTCCTGGGCCGGTCTCGCCGCGGCCGGGAAACGCGCGATCCTCTCGGCCCTGGTGGATCGGGTCGATCTCCTGCGCGACACGCTGGAGATCCGCATCCTGCCCGATCGTCTTCCCTCAATCCTCGAAGACGGGTGGGTACCGCACGACCGGATACGGTCAGGCAACGAAAGCCAGCCGACCATCACCCTCACCGTTGCCGCGCGCCTCAAGCGGGCCGGCATGGAAACCAGGCTGCTGATCGACGGCGCCGGAGGCGGCGCCCGCAACAAACCGGATCACAGCCTGTGCAGAGTTCTCGCCCAGGCTCACAGGTATCACGCAATGGTCATGCGAAATGGCGGGAAGACAATGGCGGAACTCGCCGCCGAAGCCGGTGTCGGGGGCTCCTACTTCTCCCGCATCCTGCGGCTCAGCTTCCTCGCACCGGAGAGCGTCAAGGCCATCCTCCGCGACCGGCATCCGGTTGAGCTGACCGCCAAGCGCCTCGTGAACGAAATCCAGCTCCCGATGGCCTGGCAAGACCAGCAAGTCCTCCTCGGAACCGACTGACCGACCAAGGCAGAGCCACCTTCCGCCACCGATCAGTGGCGGGATGGCGTTTATTAGTCCCAGCCACGCAGCCGCCGCCGCCAGTTATCGAGTATTTTGTCGTACCACCAACAATGGCGTAAGAGACTTTTGCCATATCAACGCTCGAATTGTCGTACCAGGACGGTCTCACGGAGCCACCACGAAGCCCGACGACGCCGTAACTTACGGAAATGTCGCCGGTATTTGGGCTGTCCAAAAAGGCAATAAGTCGTTATATATCAAGGACTTAGGAGCTGGCGGAGGGAGAGGGATTCGAACCCTCGATACGGTTACCCGTATACTGATTTAGCAAACCAGCGCCTTCAGCCACTCGGCCACCCCTCCGCCGTGGAGTGGTGTTGTTTCACGCTGTATGCAGAGCCTATCTAGGCCGCGCGCGGGCAGCTGTCAATCGGTGGTCGCGTCTAAGTTAAGCCGCCGGGCCCGCCAGTGAGAATATTTCCCGAAATCGGGACAAAACGGGGAAATAATTATAATCAATTGACCTCAGCCCATTGACCAGCGGCGGTAGGCGTCTTTCATTGTCTCCAGACTGATCACGCTCGCGGCAGCATCCGATTTGTCCGTTTCGCAGGCCATCCTGTAGCCGTTCCGCGCTTTGACGAAATCGATCCACAAATCGGCCTCTCCGATCGGATCATAGCCAATTCGCTCATATCTCCTCGGTCGAGACGCGCCCTCGCTTTCATTGGCGGCGAGTGCGTCACGCAGCTGGTTCGCAATTTCGTCCTCACCGACCGCGTAGGCATGGTTGAAAGCCGCCAAAATCTTGTCGCTCAGGCGTCGCTTGTTATTGGAGCGATGACCGGTGTCGACCATCGCCTCGTCGAAATTAAAATCATCCAGCGGACTCATCGCGACGCTCCTTGCAGGGATTGCAGATAAAACGAAGATGATCGAAATTCCCTGTTATTTTTTCGTTAAATACCCGACAAAAAAACATAAAATTTAGGGTTATTTTTAAACGTTTTGTTAAGCCCCCCGGGCCGAAAGTCAGTCGAACGCAAAAGGGGATTAGTGATGCAACTTTCCAAACAATCGATCGAAAATTTGCTCGATCTCGTAGAGATCAAGCTCAGCTGTATTCAAGTGCTCGACCGCGATGACGCGCGCGAACAAAAGCATCTTGAGACCTGCCGCAACGAGCTTCTCGGGATTCAGGAAGAGGTCCGGACAGTCGGGCGGCGCGGTCGTCCGCGCGCAGCGAACATCAACGACGCTGCGATGGCAGTCGTCACGACGCACTGATCACAGCACACTGACACGGCGCACTGACGCCCCGCTGAGAACGCCGGGATAAAATCAGGCTGCCCGCCAACTGTCTGGTCACGTCCCCGCGCCAGACAGCGACGGAGTCCCGCTTCAGCTCTGCTGCAGGGCGAGTCCCCGCCGCACGCCGGGCCGGGCGTCAACCACCTCGTACCAGCGCTTCACGTTGGGGAATTCCTCCAGCGCGATCCCCTCCCACTCATAGCGCTGGGTCCACGGAAAGATCGCGATATCGGCAATGGTGTATTCGCCGGCGGCAACCCATTCATGCTCCGCAAGACGTCCGTCGAGCACGCCCCATAGCCGGCGGGCCTCCTTGGTATAGCGCTCGATCCCGTAGGGCACTTTCTCGGGCGCCGCACGCCGGAAATGGTGGGCCTGACCGAAGATCGGCCCGATCCCTCCCATCTGGAACATCAGCCACTGGATGGTCTCATAGCGTTTCGCCAGGTCCTGCGGATAGAACTGGCCGTGCTTTTCACCCATATACATCAGGATCGCGCCGGATTCGAACAGCGTATAGGGCTTACCACCCGGCCCGTCCTGATCGATGATCGCCGGGATCTTGCTGTTGGGATTGATCTTGACGTATTCGGGCGTGAACTGGTCGTCCTTGCCAATCGCGATCGGATGGATCGCGTACTCGACGCCCAGCTCCTCGACCATGATGTTGATTTTCTTGCCGTTCGAGGTCGGCCAGTTATAGAGATCGTACATGATAGTCCTGTTCCTCTGAATTCGTGACGTTTTGGCGATCAACCGGCTTACGCGGAACCCGGCACTTCCATGCCGCGCTGGATGGTCTTTCTTTTGCTGAGACGATTATACCAGTTCTGCACCCCGACAAAATCATCCAGATTCAGCCCGAAAAATTCGTGGGCAGCCACCCACGGATAGGCTGCCATATCGGCAATGGTGTAGGTCTTGGCGAGATATTCATATTCCCGCAGGCGAAAATCCAGCACACCGACGACGCGCCGCATTTCATCGCCCGAGCGTTTGCGGCCGTATGAAATGGCGTCCTCGGGCGTTCCATCCGGTACCGCGTGGTTGAAATGGTAAACCTGACCAAAAGCCGGCCCGACGTCGGTAAGTGCCAGCATCAGCCACTGGCGGCATTCAAGCCGGGTAATCGGGTCATTGCCGGCGAAACGGCCGGTCTTTTCCGCCAGATATTGCAGAATCGCGCCGCTCTCGAACACGCGGACCGGGGCACCGGTGGGTCCTTCTGAATCGACAATCGCCGGAATCCGGTTGCCCGGGCTGATCTTGCGAAATTCCGGCGTGTAATGCTCGCCCGCCGCCAGATCGACCCGATGGGTTTCGTAGGGCAGCACGCATTCCTCAAGCATAATCGAGACCTTGCGGCCATTCGGTGTCGGGTAGGTGTAGAGATCGATCATTGGGACCGCCATTCGCCTCGTTTTGCATTGCTGAACTGTACCGGCAAGTGTGTCGCAATCGGTTGCGGCTAACAAGAGAGGCCGCCCCGGTTTGACACAAACGAGGGTCAGCCCCTACGGTTCGTAAATTCAGCAGCAATAGAAAAGAATCAGCCATGCGCGACGCCTCCCAGTTCCCCCGATTTTCCGAAGCCGAAATGGCCAGCCGTCATGCGCGTGTCAACGCCCTGATGGAGGCGCAAGGCCTCGATGCGATGCTGTTCTTCGGCACCGGACAGTTCAACACCGATGTCTACTGGCTGACCGACTGGCCGGGCGGGCGCGAGAGCTACATATTGTTTCAGGCTGGCGCGGAGCCGCTGGTCATTACCCAGCTTTACAACCACGTGCCGATGGCAAAGGTACTTTCCGTCATCGAGGATGTCCGCTGGGCCGGCGCCAACACCGCCGCAACCATGTCCGAGACGCTCGGCGAGCGCGGCCTGTCAGGCAAGAAAGTCGGCCTGGTCGGTTCTATCCCCTACCGCCATTATCTGCGTTTTACCGAAAACCATCCCGACACCGCCTTCACCGATGTCAGCAACCCGTTCCGCATGATGCGAACCATCAAGCAGCCGGAGGAGATCGCCCGTCTGAAAAAGGCATCGGAGCTGACCGATCTATCCATCACGGCGGTGGCAGAGGGACTCAAGGTCGGGATGCGCGAGGATGAAATCCCCTATCTGATCGAGCCGGCCTATCTCAAGGAAGGCGGCTATGCCGGCATTCATTTCATGACCTCCATGTCGATGACCGAGCCGGATTTCCCGGTGCCCGCACAGTTTCACTCGAGCCGGATATTGCAGCAGGGCGATTGCCTGATTACCGAGATTTCAGGCGCGTATTGGGGCTATAGCGGCCAGATTCACCGCACCTTCTCGCTCGGTGAGCCGACCCAGGCATGGCAGGATCTCCATGCGGCGGCGGTTGAAGGATATCTCGCCATCGAGAACGCGCTGAAAGACGGCGCGACCACGTCGGATATAGAGAACGCCGCCGAAATCATTCATGAACGTGGCTATTC